>CAJOQB010000172.1 GCA_905236405.1 uncultured Bacteroidales bacterium | reverse complement strand
CAACACTGTCAAGAAACTCATCGTGAAATAGAATCACTCAAAGTTTCGATAAAGAAAGCCTGCCTCGATTCGGGGCAGGCTTTTTTGTCGTTATATCGTTATGTCGAAATAACGTTATATCGCGATGGCATCAGAAGCTGAACACCAGACGAGCCATCATGTTGCGGCCAGGCTGCTGGAAGAAGGCGCGGTCGTAGCTGTCGCTGCCATCGGTGAAATAGTAGGAGGCGTTCCATGCGTTGATGCGGTAGGTGTGGTCGAGCAGGTTGTTGACCACCAACTGTGCCTCGATTTCTTTGTTGCCGCTCAGCTGCCAAGTGTAGCCGGCTTTGAGGTTGAGAAGGAAATAATCGTCCTGCAGCATCTCGGGACGCGAGGTGTTGTCGACATACATCTTGCCAACATATTTGCCAATGAACTGGAGAGAGAAGTTGCGGCCTTTGGGTCCCAAACCATAGAAGGGGCGGAACGAGGCGATGGCGGCACCCACCACGCTGGGCGAGAAACTGAGGTCGGTGTTGCCGAGCGAACGCTGTTCGGTATGGTCGTAGTCCCAGTTCTCATCCATCACGGAGACATTGTAGACATAGTCGATAATCTTGTTGCTGCTGAGGGTGAGGTTACCGGCCAGGTTCATCCAGTCGGTGGCCTGATAGCCGGCCACGAGTTCGATACCGATGCGATAGCTGCGGTCGACGTTGTCCATCAGGGCATATCCACTGGCACTGTTGATGCGGCCACTGGGGGTGAGCTGGTCTTTGTAGAGCATGGCATAGAGGTTGGCGCTGGCACTGAAGCGGTGGCGTTGGATTTGATAGCCGGTCTCGATGTCGAGCATGGCCTCAGCCTTGACGGTGTCGCCGTTGTTGTACCACAGGTTGCTGTAGTAGGCGTCGGTGATGTCGGCACGACAGGGCTCGCGGTGGCTGATGCCGGCCACAAAGTAGAGACGGTTCTGCTGACCGTTGTCGCTGCTCCAACTACGGTTATAACCCACTTTGGGGTTGAAGAAGAAATAGTCCTCGTTGAAATGGAGCGAGTCCCAGATATCGTCGTCGTCAGTGCCCTCCATGGTGTAGTGGACTATACGGAATTGGAGGTCGGCGTAGAGGCTGCTCTTGTCGCTGATGTCCCAGTTGGCACGGAGGTAGGAGTTGGTGCTTTTCTTGACGGAGTGGTTGCGGTACCACTCGTACTCGCCGTTCTCGTCAAAGGTGTTGAGGGCAAGGAGCGAGGGGTCTTGAGCCCAGATGATATGGCCGAAGTGGAAACCGTCGTATAGTTGTGCTGCCTGGCCAAAGGAGAGGTGGAAACGGTCGCTTTGGTAGTTGGCACCGATGTTGAGGGAATAGGCCACGTTGTCCATCAGTTTTCTGGTGATGAAGTCGCTCTTGGCCAAGGAGGTGGCATCGGTGAGCAGGCCGTACTTGCTGCCTGGTTTCTTGTCGTCTTTGTAGTTCTCGTAGAAGCCGTCGCCAAAGGTAACGTCGGCCACGGTGTTGAGAGTCCATCGAGAGGTAAGGGAGTAGTTGTAATATAGTTGATAGTGACGCTGGAAGTAGTTGTCGGTCTCGTTGCCATAATAGAACACGTTGCCGAAGGCATCGTAGTAGGTGCCTGCGTCGTTATAGGTGGGATCGGCATCGAGGTCGTTTGCATAGGCACCGTTCCAGGTGATGCCTGTCTTTTGTTTGCCCGCGATGGCCAGTGCCTTGAAGAGCGAACGTTTTCCGTAGTGGGTGGCACTGACAAAGAGCGACTGATGGTCAGCGAAACCGTTGCGGACAAAGCCGTCGGTGGTCATGCCGTTGGCGGCTAAGTCGACACTCCAGTTATGCCGAGTGATGCCACTACCGGCCATGAAGCTGTATTGGCGTGTGTTGAAGCTGCCCATACTGAAGTCGGCGGTGGCATAAGGGCTGAAGCGTCCGTTGAGGGTTTGCAGGTTGATGGCACCGCCAAAGTCGCTGCTGCCATCGGTCGAAGCGGTAGTGCCGCGTTGCAGCTGGATGTTCTGCGCCATGCCGGCCAAGTTGGGCAGGTTGACCCAATAGACCATTTGGCTCTCGGCGTCGTTGAGGGTGATGCCGTTGATGTTGACATTGATGCGGGTGCGGTCGATACCGCGGATACGCATACTGGTGTTGCCCACCATACCGTTCTCACCCTCGGCCACCACGCTGGGCATTAGGTTGAGGATGTAGGGGATGGAAATGTCGGTTTTGTTTTCGCTGATTTGCTGTTGGTTCATGTTCGAGGTGGTGAGAGGCATCTGCTGTGAAGCATGGCCGATGTTGATGTTCACCTCCTTGAGTGTGTGGCGACGGGCCGTCACGGTGTCGGCAGGCTGCTGGGCGAATAGCGGCAGCGACGCCAGCGCCAGTACCGACGCCAGCAGTGGTTGGATGGTTCTTTGTCGAATAGACTTTTTCATGGTTACTGTTATTTGTTAATTGTTTGTTATACGCAAAACAAACCCTCCTGACGGAGAGGGTAGGGGCGACATCAAGTCAAAACAAAAACGGGGAATCATGAATGAAGAAAACGCTTTTCCTACGCCGGCATTATCCGTATCAGGTTCAAGGGTATAATCTCAGCCGCAACAAGTTGCAGCACCCCGTTTGATTTTCTTGGGTCGTCTAACCGAGTGCAAAGATAGGCATATTTTCGTAATGCCAAATACTTTTTTCTATTGATGCTCGTTATGAAACATTAACTAAACGGCAAACCCGATGATGAAGACAATACAATTCTGGTGGCACAATGCCCGTCCTACCGCTCTGCCGCAGAGTGTGCTGCCCACATTGCTGGCCATTTGTATGGCGTGGGGATATACGTTGACCCCTCAGGGGCAGAACTACGACTTTTCGTTGCTCTATTCGGTGATGGCGCTGATTGGCGTGGTGTGTGCCCATATGTGTTCCAACCTGTTAGACGACTATTTCGACTATCGCAACGCCGGTATCGAAGAGCGTGAGAAACTGAACCGTGCCGGTATGCGGGCCCGCATAGGCAAGGCTCCCTATCTGGCAGAGGGACAGGCCACGCTGAAACAGACTCTTGAGGCGGCCTGTGTGTTTGGCATCATCGCTGTGGTCATGGGACTGCTGATAGCCCTCGAACGTGGTTGGTCGGTGGTCGTCATCATGGCCTTGGGCGCTTTCTGTGGCTATTTCTATTCTGCCAGACCCATCGCCTTGTGCTATCGCGGTTTTGGTGAGTTGGATATCGGACTGATGTTCGGCCCCCTGCTGATGACGGGCACTTGCATCGCTGCCTGCGACACCCTCTTTTATGGACTTGTGTGGACCTCGGTGGCGGTGGGTCTGCTGGTGACCAATATTGTCTACACCCATTCCATCATGGATGCAGACGCCGACATGTCGGTGGGCAAGCAGACGCTGGCCACCCTGCTCGAGACGCCGCAACGGCAGATGACCGCCGAGTGGTGTTTCAATTTCCTGCCCCCCATCCTGTTGGTGTTGGCGGTGTTGGCAGGCTATCTGGCACCTGTCTTCCTGTTGGGACTGTTGTCGGTGCCCATCGGTGTCACCCTCTACCGTTCTATGCTGCAGTTCTATGTCGAGAAAGCCGACCCCACTCACGCCCATAACCCTTATCCGCGACACTGGTGGATGCTGAACATGGAGAACTGGGAGGAGATAGAGAAGGCACAGCTCGACTGGTTCATGTACCGCTGGTACTTGGCCCGCAACTACATCACCTTGTTTGCCCTGCTGATGGCTGTGGCTTCTTTCCTTCAATAATACATCTGTAATCCAAAATAACAACTCTACCGAATGAAGCATATCCGCAATTTCTGCATCATAGCCCATATAGACCATGGCAAAAGCACCTTGGCTGACCGATTGTTGGAATACACCAACACGGTGTCGCAACGCGACATGCAGGACCAGGTGCTCGACGACATGGACCTTGAGAAGGAGCGTGGCATCACCATCAAGAGCCACGCCATCCAGATGAACTATGGCGAATATGTGCTGAACCTGATAGACACGCCGGGTCATGTCGACTTCTCCTACGAGGTGTCGCTATCCATTGCTGCTTGCGAAGGAGCGTTGCTGGTGGTCGATGCCACCCAGGGCATCCAGGCGCAGACCATCTCGAACCTTTATTTGGCTTTGGAGAACGATTTGGAGATCATCCCCGTGATGAACAAAATCGACCTCGACAGTGCCATGCCGGAAGAGGTGGCCGACGAAATCATCGACTTGCTGGGGTGCCAGCGTGAGGAGATATTGAGCTGCAGTGCCAAGACAGGTGTTGGTGTGCCCGAGATTCTTGAGGCTATCGTACACCGTGTCCCCGCCCCCGAGGGCGACCCCGAGGCACCGCTCCAGGCTTTGGTGTTCGACAGCGTGTTCAATCCTTTCCGAGGCATCATCTCCTATTTTCGCATCATGAACGGCACCCTCCGGACCAACGATTGGGTGAAGTTTGTGAGCACAGCCAAAGACTACCATGCCGACGAGATTGGGGTGCTGCGTCTCAACATGGAGCCTCGCAAACAGCTCAGTGCCGGCGATGTGGGATATATCATCTCGGGCATCAAGACCTCCAAGGAGGTCAGGGTGGGCGACACCATCACCCATGTGCAGCGTCCCTGCGACCAAGCGGTGGCTGGCTTCGAGAGTGTCAAGCCGATGGTCTTTGCCGGTGTCTACCCTGTCGACACCGACGACTACGAGGAGTTGCGTGCCTCGCTCGAGAAGCTGCAGCTCAACGATGCCTCACTGACCTTCGAGCCTGAGTCGTCATTAGCGTTGGGCTTCGGATTCCGCTGCGGATTCCTCGGGCTGCTCCATATGGAGATAGTGCAGGAGCGACTGGAACGTGAGTTCAACATGGATGTCATCACCACGGTGCCCAATGTCCAATACAAGGTGAAGCTCACCAACGGCACCGAGGTCGATGTCTACAACCCTTCGGGAATGCCCGAGCCCAACAACATCGCTGAGGTCTATGAGCCCTATATCCATGCACAAATCATCACCAAGGCTGACTATATCGGCCCTGTCATCAAACTCTGCATGGACAAGCGTGGCATCCTGAAGAACCAGAACTACCTGACCACCGACCGAATCGAAATCAGCTTCGACCTCCCCTTGGGCGAGGTGGTGTTCGACTTCTACGACAAGCTGAAGTCGATATCGAAAGGCTATGCCTCGCTCGACTATTACCTCAACGGCTATCAGCCCTCCAGGCTGGTCAAGTTAGAGATACTGCTCAACGGCGACCCTGTCGACGCCCTCTCCACCCTTACCTATATCGACAACGCCTATCCCATTGGCCGTCGCATGTGCGAGAAGCTCAAAGAACTGATTCCGCGTCAGCAGTTCGATGTGGCCATCCAAGCTGCCATCGGCAGCAAGATTATCGCCCGCGAGACGGTGAAGGCGGTTCGCAAGGATGTTACCGCCAAGTGCTATGGTGGCGACATCACCCGCAAACGCAAGCTGCTCGAGAAACAGAAAGAGGGCAAGAAGCGTATGCGTCAGGTGGGCAACGTCGAGGTGCCGCAGAGTGCCTTCCTCGCCGTGTTGAAACTCGATTGATTTGTTTGTATAACCACAATACCTTATTGAATTATGAAACCGTTCGTTTTTGTCCTTTTGGTGCTGCTCACCATTCTGCTTACCGTGGCAGTCACGGGTGCCATCTTCTATCTGTTGGTGAAACGCTATTTCGACAACCAGCAGAAAGAACGCCTGCTCGAAATCAAGATGCAGGAGAAGAAAGAGAACCTCAGTATCGTCTCCCCCATACGGCTGCAGGCATATGAACGCATGGCCCTCTTCTTGGAGCGTATCAGCCCCAACAGTTTAGTGATGCGTTGCTACCAGCCGGGCATGGATCTGAAACTGTTGCAGGGGGTCATGACCAAGAGCATCCGCGACGAGTGGGAGCACAACCTCTCGCAGCAGGTTTACATCAGCAGTGCCGCATGGAACTTGATACGTGATGCCAAGGAGCAGATGATTAACTTGGTGAACAGCAGTGCCGCCTCGATGGCCGCCGATGCTGACCCAGTGAGTCTGGCAGGTGCCATCTTCACCAACGTGGCACAGAACAATGTCCCCACCGACAAAGCCCTCGAATACTTGAAGAACGAGGTGCGTCAGTCGTTTGAATAATTGCCTCTTTGATGTTTGAGCTGTTGAACCAACAGGTGGTGCTGTGGGGTGTCCCCATGTCGGTGGTCGACATCGTGGGTTCCCTCTTGGGGGTGCTTTACATTATCCTTGAGTACCGAGCCAGCTGGTGGCTGTGGCCTGTCTGTGTGGTGATGGGGATCTGTGTGGCTTACTCCTGTTTCGTCAACAAGCTCTATGCCAATGGTGCCATCAACGTCTACTATGTCGTCATGGCGTTCTACGGCATCTATGCCTGGCAACGGATGCGTCGGCTGCAACGGCAGGGCCATCCCGAGGCCGAGGAGGACGAGGCACCGATGCAAAGCATACCGAAAAGTCAGGTAAAATGGGTGCTGACGGCCATCGTCGTGTTGACGGTGGCGTTGTATTTTGTCCTCAAGGCTATGGGCGAATATAGCGTGGTGCGAGGCGTCAACCTCACGGTGTTGGATGCACTCACCTCCTCCATCAGCATCGTCACCATGTGGCTGTTAGCCAAGAAATACTATCAGCAGTGGATTGGCTGGATAGTTGTCAACCCCATCACAGTGGTACTCTTCTTCCTGTCGGGCAACTATCCTCTCACCATCATGTACTCCGTCTATGAGGTTGTCGCTATCATGGGCTATCTGCGATGGCGACGTCAGTATCAACAAACAACACAATCATGAACACAGTCATCCTTGCCAACGGCGTTTTTCCCCGTCATCCTGTTGCGTTGCGTTGTCTGCACAATGCCTCGCTTATCGTGTGCTGCGACGCTGCTGTCAGCCAGTTGGCCAACTACCTTCGCCAATCCGATAGCTTTGCCCAAGCGTTGAAAGGCGACGACGGCCATCCTGTAATGGTAGCCGTGGTGGGCGACGGCGATTCCTATCGCCCCGACCCTGCTGTCGAGCAACTGTTTGCCGATGCGTGCACTCCGTTGCAGCACTATGCCGACAGCGACCAGGAGACCAACGACCTTACCAAGGCCATACGATATGCTTCGCATCAAGGTGCTCGCCAGCTCGACGTCATAGGAGCCACGGGACTTCGCGAGGACCACACCTTGGGCAACATCGCCTTGCTGGCACACCACAGCGACCTCTTCACCCTTCGCATGTACACCGACCACGGCCTCTTTACCCCCATCCAGTCCACCACTTGCTTTGCTTCGTTTGCCCGACAGCAGGTCTCCATCTTCAACCTGCGGCCACAAGCGGCGACACTCGACAGCAAAGGGCTTCAATACCCCCTTGTCGACCGTCGCTTCGACGAGTTGTGGGAGGGGACACTCAATGCCTCGATGGGCGACGAGTTCACCATCTTCGTCACCCCTCGGTCGGACCAACAGCCCCATGTCTTGGTCTATCAGACCTACGAGTCCAAGGAATAATCATTTCTCTTTTGGAACAACAAATCGCACCGCCTGTTGCATCTCTTCTATCTCGCAATGGGTGGTGAGAATCATGTCGCCGTCGAGGGTCACCCAGAACGGCGAGGGGTGACTCAGCGTGATGCGGCTGCCGCGACGGTAGTGGATATAGGGGGCGAAACGAGGGTCGTCGAGATGACGCCCTTGGGCATAGGCACGTACCAAGCGGACAAACTGGAACAGCGATACTGGTGAAACCAAGCAGATTTCGGCCATGCCGTCGTCGTTGACTGACCGAGGAGCACAGCGGTAGGCACCGCCCACATATTGGCCGTTGGCAATGGTGCAGAGCAGAAAAGGTTGGTCGTTCATCAGTTGCCCGTCGACCTCCATGCGGCATTCGTTCTTGCGGGCGTGGAACAAGGCATGGAGCACGCCGGTGGTGTAGGCGTTGCGACCGCCAATGACCGGCTTGCGGCGGACAGCCATCATGGTGTTGCACACATCGGCATCGAAGCCGAAGTTGACGACATTGATGGAATAGTGGGTCTCCCTCCCCTGTTCGGTGGTGGCGGTGACCCGAAAGATGTCGACGGGCGTGGGCTCGCCGTCAATCAGGCTATCTAATCGCAGAAAGCGGTCTTGCCCTCCGTAGTATTTCACATAGTCGTTCCCCGAGCCGCAGGGATAGCAGGCCAGTTGTGCTGACGGGTGCCCTACCAGTCCCGAGGCCACCTCCTTGAGGGTGCCGTCGCCGCCACAGGCATAGAATCGGACTGGCTTTTCGCTATGCGAGAGACAATAGTCGTCGACATAGCGACGCATGGTTCCCGGCGCCCCTTCGATATGATATAGTTCGTAGTCGATGGGGGAAGAGAGCGAGCGTATTTGTTGTTCAATCACAGCTGAATGGTCTTTCTTGCCCGCTTCAGGATTGAGGATAAAGATATGTTTCACGCTGCAAAAATACGCAAAATAATTTAAAACTGACTGTTTTTCCGCTTCTCGTTGAAAGTCAACGTCACGACGACTGTCGTAAACCCAATTTAGTCGCAATCGCGGACGGCTGACAAGCGAAAACAGTCGATAATATTTTACTCGTCAACCGAATCCAGTCGCAAGACATTTACCTGTCAACTGGATTCAGTCGAAAGACACAGAAGCGGTAATTTAAACCATCGAACCATGCAGTTGATACACAAGTAGGTAGGTGTCTCATATAGTTTCACCAGGGTGAGACATATTGTCTCACCCGCTTGGAACAAGTAGTTCCACCCGCCTGGAACAGGTTGTCTCACCCGCCTGGAACAAGTAGTTCCACCCGTCTGGAACTATATGGTGCTGCCGCCTGCAAGAACAATAGCACCCTGCTCCTACACAAGATGTAAAAGGTAATTTAATATATAAAAAGTTGATAGTTTGACATTTTTTCTTACATTTGCATCTTTGGATTGTTATATCCAAGAGATAACGTAAAGATATATGGAATTTAAACTGAACACGATAGAAGAGGCTATCGAAGACTTCAAGGCAGGCAAATTTGTCATTGTTGTCGACGACGAGGACCGCGAGAACGAGGGCGATTTCATCATGGCGGCAGAAAAAATAACGCCTGACCATGTGAATTTCATGCTCAAAAATGGTCGTGGTGTGCTCTGTGCCCCTATCACCGAACAGCGTTGCAGAGAACTGAACCTCGACATGCAGGTGCATGACAACACGTCGCTGTTGGGAACTCCCTTCACTGTTACCGTCGACTTGCTGGGCGAGGGTTGCACCACCGGTGTGTCGATGCACGACCGTGCTGCCACTATCAAGGCTTTGGCCAATCCCGATATCACTCCTAACGACTTGGGCCGTCCTGGTCACATCAACCCGTTGCGTGCTCGCGACGGCGGTGTGCTGGTGCGTGCCGGACACACCGAGGCTGCGGTGGACCTGGCACGGTTGGCTGGCTTGACCCCTGCCGGCGCTCTCATTGAAATCATCAACGACGACGGCACCATGGCCCGTATGCCGCAGTTGCAGGAGGTGGCTGAGCGATTTGGCCTGAAGATTGTCACCATCAAGGATTTGATAGAATACCGACTGGTCCATGAGTCGTTTATCCGCAAGGAGGAAGAGGTGTTCCTGCCCACCCAATGGGGCAACTTCAACCTGATTGCCTACACCCAGTTGAACAACGGCGCCACCCACATGGTGCTGAAGAAAGGCGAGTGGGACGAAGACGAGCCTATCTTGGTGCGTGTCCACTCGAGCTGCGCCACGGGCGACATCTTCGGTTCATGCAAATGCGACTGCGGCCACCAGCTGCACCGTGCCATGGAGATGGTAGAGCAGGAAGGGAAGGGACTGATACTCTACATGAGTCAGGAAGGCCGTGGCATAGGTCT
>CAJOQB010000171.1 GCA_905236405.1 uncultured Bacteroidales bacterium | reverse complement strand
TTCGTTCTATAATCTCACCCAAACGAGTGGTCTCAAGTACACTATGATTTGAGAATTTCAAAAAGAAACTTTTTGCCCTTGCCATATTGCTATCAGAGACCCCCTCCATCACAAACTCCGTTCCTGTCATCATTGGCCTTGAAGGTTCTTCGATGATTGCATGCAAGGTAACAATATCATTAAATCCCCCTTTATTCAAACGCTCTATTCTTATGTCGCCATGTTTTGAATAGATGTTTACTCGAACACTATTCCTATCAAATGTGGCCAATGCGTCTTTCAGCCCTATTCCAAACTTGCCAATAACACCATGGGCAGTTTGTTTTTCTTTACTCTCATTTTGAACAAAATGCTCATACTTTATTCCACGGCCAAAGTCTCTAATACTCCAACAGGACTCTCCTCTCTTGTCAATTCTAATATCCTGAGTTTTTGTTAGGTGTTGTTCATCTAATGCATTAGCAATAACCTCTCTTATTGCATGCTCCACATTCCAATCTTCGAGTATTTTATCAATGTTTAAATCAAACTTTCTCATTTTTACATACTTTTGTGGTCAACATGGAATGAAAACAATGTGTTTATAAGAGATGTGAATAATCCCCAATATAGACATCGATGTATCGAGACATTCCACCGTTATCAATTGACACATCTTCGACAGGAAGGCCAAAACATAATCCGGAATTTCTTATAGCCTGACACTCGTGGTCAAGTGACTGACCATATATTGCAATATTAAAAATAACACCTTTTTCGTTGGGCATAAACAGAAACTTCTTTTTGACGACTCCATTTTTCTCTATATCCATAGCAATGCATCCCGACTGTATATCAGTTACATAAGTAGAGATATCGTAGTCTCGATACATCGGATGGGTTTTAAAACCATTTTCAATATTCTGAATCATTTGTCGACTCTGTCTATTAAAACTGTTCCACATAGTGTTTTGTTGTTATACATTATTTGCTGCGTTATAAATGCGTCTGGCCATTTGATAACAACCGTCTCCAACAACGAACTGGATGCCCCATTCGTACTCCTTTATAATAGTGCCGACAGACATTGCAGCACAGAACAATGCTTCGACGGAATTATAGGCCGCGAACTTTTCAGCTCCAAGTTTTACCAACTTTTCGACTACATTTTCATTATATCTTGAATACTTGATATCCGACTTTTCATCCTCCGATATTAGGGTGAAAACGTCATATTGGATTTCTGTTTTGAATGCTCGAGCCATCATAAAAGTGGCCATGTTGGTCATTGCACCACGAAATTCAGATTGTGATGGAAACGGTATCATATTTTTTGTTAGTTAAAAGTTATACTGTGAATAATAATCCTTAAAAGCATATTTAAAAATTTCGTCATAATCGAACGAACAATCTGGCATTGTCGCTTTGATGACGCTCGAACAATAGAGGTCTATCCACCATGCAACATTGTCTTCAGAATCGTCGTTTAAATCTTCAACAGCTCGCCTTGTCCATTGTGCAATGGCACCAAAAATCTCTTGTTTGGGAAACTCTTTGATTTCATTCGCAACCAAATTATCAGCCATCTCTTTGATTACTTTTGGTGCGTTAGCATCTGTTGACAGGCCGACCTTACTGGCTCTGCAATAAATCTCGGCCTCCTTTTCTATACCGAAAGGAAATGATATTCGTGCCATAAATGATTATTTCTTACATTATAAACATGAAATATAGTCTCGTTCATTCTTGGACCCTGCAAAGGGTTGTGGGCCAAACATAGAAGACGCATACAATTTAGAACGACGCTTATCAACTACAAATTTAAGCCATTTGACATAATTCGCATTCACTTCTCTTTCCGTCATCAAATCGCTTGCGTAGCATAAATAGGCCAGACAGTCTATATACATCAACAAGTCTGGAAAAAGCAACCTTCCACACCGTTGAATATGATTATCTACGACTGTCAACAATCCTGCCAGATAGCGGTCAATCGTAGTCCCCGCAGATGCCCGATTTACACAATCGACCAAGTTATTAAAGTCATTTTCAACGTCATTTATCTCGGGGAAAACATAATCTGCAAAGCAGTGGAATACGCTAGGTCTAGCCCATCGCGGGTCTACATACATAGGTGGCAAAAAAGGATGGGTAAAAATCGGAACAATCATGCTGATACTGCGGCTAGATGTTCCTTCTTTAAGTAAAGCTTTTAATTCCATGACATTATCTTTTTTTGATTTAGGTAGTTTAGGGATTTACAACACACACTCCTGACTAACTGTCACACATTCTTCACCTTTGAGCACTTGATATTCAACCAGGACTTGACCTATTGGTTGAGCATCCATAAAAAAACCTGTTGAATTTGGATATTTTTTACCTTGGATTTTCCCTTCCATCAACATTTGATATAGAGAATAAGTTTCATCAGCCCAATAGGTCTTTTGAACCACGGCTCTATTGCCAAAATCAGAGTCAAAAATAATAAAAAAAGACTGAGAATTTGATATCGCATATGTGACACCTGTAAGTGTGACGCTTAATTGAGACTTCCCAACCTTTATCAATCTATACCCCAGAAATGTCCCCACACTGTCAATCTGAGATTCTGTTGAATTCAAGAATCCCATTGTTAATTGTTTTACTCCTATTTGATTCATTTTTACTGTTTTTTTGCAATTATTTATTTATATCCATATATTCAATATCGATATCTCTATCTAGCATATGCAGGACACACCTGTCAACTTTTCGGTTTATTAGATGGAGAGTAATGGCATAATCGCTAAAATTCAAAAGTGGCACTCCCCGCAACTCGATTTTATCTGTCTTATCAGACACCATTTGCATTAACTTGGGAGACATCATTTCGGGATAATAACCATTGGAATCTCCTGCATCCATATTATACATTTTTACCACAAATCCTTCTACATCGAGTAGATAATCTGGGATGTCAATTAATTCCCGAAAATCTTGGTTTTTGATTATTATGGCTCGTTTGCAGTACTGCCTTCCTCTTACTGGTTCACCCTGTTCATATCTTTGGTGACAGGTCGAAATCAAAGTCAAATCTCTCATACTTTTGACCCTTCTACGTGTCGGGCACAACCCTTGTTCACGGCTCGGTGAGAACTACCCCTACATAGAAAAAGTGGAGCCATCCAGTTTACCCTATCCTTGAAGGTTGGGCTTGGACTCCCATTTTGCATAAAGAAGATAAGGTTTCTTGAATAACCCCACTTGCAGTATGTCGTAGAAATACGAATACAATACAAGTGAGAAATCATTTGCCTTATTCCGTCTTTATGCTTTAGTGAAGTGTCCAAGTTCACCTTCAAGCGGAATAGAGAAAATGCGCTTTCTCTCGGTCTTTCTGCCTGTTGAAAGACGCTGCAAAGATACAAGTTTTTCTTTACACAGCAAAAATTATTTTGTCAAATGCTCCAATGAGTGAGGTAATTCAAAGATTTGTTTACGTTGAAACAAAGGAGCCAACGTCGAGAATCAGAGTCAAAAAAAAACGGTGGAGGAATGTTTCGGCATGTTGTGGAATTGTCACTTGGAGAAAAAACTGCAAAATTAAATGTTAAAAAGGGTGGTTTCTACTGAACAATCATTTTCCTCCTTTTCGCCACCACTCAACGGCTGAGAAAGAGCGAAACTGTGCTAAAAAGCCGAAAGTTCTCCAAAATCACCATTGATAATCAGAGCTGTATATAGGGGTTCACGCAGGCGTGTGTTTGGGGTCACGCAGCCGCCTGTTTGGCACCTCGCAGCTATGCTGCGTGAGGGGTAGCAGCTATGCTGCGGGACCTCCCGCAGGCGGCTGTGGGAACCGACACAGGCACCCGTGGCTGTTCCTGCAGCCGCTTATGTTAAAATTAACAATTGGGAAGGATGAAATGACAACGTGGCCTTTTGTCTCTTTGTATTAATGAATTATTACTTATTGTTTGAGCATTAATACAAATGACTGCAGTTTTATGACGTCAATCTTAGGAAAATCAATGGCCTTGAGCACATCGAAATGATGATCTTGGGAAACGATAAATGTGGCGTTCGCTGCAAAGGCACAGTCCACAAACTTGTTATCATCCGTGTCATTAGTGATTAAACCCAACTTGAATTGCGGGTCGATGAATTCCACATTGTCGCTATCCACCAACGCATCGACAACATGTTTTGCCACCAAGGGGCTTGCCTTGAAGGCAATGATTTCCTCGTATCCCGCCAAAATATCGTTCGAAACACAAAGGGTATACTTCCCCTCATGCAGCCCACGCCATACGATGAAGTATTCGCTGCGAGAAGAAATACTTGCCAGAAGGCAGTTGGTGTCAAGCACAACTCGTTTCATACATGATACGGTGTGCGAAGATGTTCGTTAAGGACAGCATCGTTTTGTTCCTCACTCCATATCCCGTTATCCCACAATCTGTCCATCTCTTCGGTCGCTTTCTGGGCAAAATAATTTGAAATCACTTGTCGTAATTCCTCCACCTGCTCCATCGTTTTCATTCTTCCGAGGAGACGTAGGATATCCAGCTGTGCTCGATTTAATTCCATACTTTGTTCCATAGTCACAATTCTTTTTCAAAGTGCAAAGATACAACAGATTTATGGATAAATGGGTAAAACTTTTGACTTTTTCTCTGTTTGACACGACAAATAATCGCAGAAACAACTGATAATGTAACAAAAGAAGCAAAAAACAAAATGAAACAAAAGTGCATCATTTAATGTGGTGAGTCTACTCTGATTCAACCTAAAGATTTCTTCTACATAATTTTTTTTACATATGTGCGTTATTCTGTTAAAAATAACAATTATGCCAGAGGAATGGCTGAATCTGCACAAGGAAGAACTTCTACAGAACTGGGAGTATGCCTCTAACAACATGTCGCCCAAAAAGATTGAATCTCTTGAATAGTCTATTATGGAAGATTACTTTATCCTTTGTGTAACTGCTGTAGAATATGTGCGCGATTACATTCTGAAACTCACCTTTAACGATGGTGCTGTTAAGCTTGTCGATTTCACCCCATTGATGCAAAAGGGGGACTGCCGTAAATTGCAAGATATGGACTATTTCCGCAACTTCACGCTTGACCCTTTCACTGTCGATTGGAACAACGAGATAGGCTTTGCACCCGAGTCGCTCTATGAGCGTGGCGTAGCGGTAGTTTAGAGGGTATCACAATGGAAAAGAATAAAATGACAAATAAAACAGGCATATTACTATCAAGAAGTATTCTCGTATGGATAGTATCAATATTGTTTTACAATGCTGTCGAGTGTCTAATGATTGTTGACTGGTTCTGGGATATTTACCATAACTGTACTTATTGTAGATATACCAATATGAACATGAAAGTGGCTTTTGTCAGCTACCCTGTAATAGCGTATATTGTTTGTAGTATTGACAAGATTGACTCGAAAGTATTATATTATTCTATTCTGTCTGTGTTATGTATTGTATATTCTTCTATTGTTGTTTATTTTAACATATCTCTCTTCCCAATAAAAACATGGATTGTATTAGCAGTATTTATTATTAGTATTATCTTGATTATCTGTACCAAAAGGCTATTATGCACGGCTAAATGTCGTATTGACAAGATATTCAAAATACGTCCATACCATGTAATAATAACTTATTTGGTAATCTTTGCAACTATTGGGACTGCTCTTTGTCACGCATTTATGTTATAAAAAGACCCTGTCTACCCAAAAGACTCACAAAACCTTTACAAAAGCATATACATATTATCCTATAGAATACAGAGGATGTTGTCAGTCGTGTTTCCGGTGAACTGTTATTGAAAGGATTGTTTTCGTGTCGGACGACACGGCGGCCAGTCGTGATGCTCGGAGACCGACCACCCAGAGGATGTTGCCTTGTGCATCGCAGAGCATCGGGGTTTCCGTTTTCTGTCGCGAAGTAAGGTGATGATGGGTGAAGAGGTCGCTCACCAACTGCGTTCCCTTCATGCCATAGGGGACAATGCGGTCGGCATCGCGCCAAGGTCGAAGATGCAACGGCCACGAAAGACGGTCGGTATCGAAAAGGGCTTGGTTGGCAGGCATTTTCAACGAGTCGATTTGCTCACAAGGACAAACGCGAAACACGATTCTCTCATCGCCATATTCCACCATTGCCTCATTTCCTTCAACACTACGCCTATCGATGGAGACACTTTCTTCTTGTTGTTGTCCCTCCCCTATCGGCTCTATCAGCAGCCCTTCCGCCTTGCGGGTCAACCTGTGGGTGGCGGAGGAAAACTGTTGTCCATATTGGGTATCGCCCTGCAACTGCAACACATCGTCGACAACCGAGGCATTGAAACCAAACGGTGAGAGAAACTCGTATAGGAGTGTCCGCTGAGGATGGAGACCGGCCACGTCGGCATGGCGAAGCAACAGCGTGTCGCCCTGTGGGACAAAAGATTGTCGACGTTGTTCGTCGACAGCCCAACGATAGAGTGTCTCGGCATCGGAAAGATGGGAGATGTTCCGCTGCATGATGTCGTCGATGGCAGGATTGATGGTGCGAAGGAGAGGCATCAACTGATGACGAATCTGGTTGCGACGATAGGTCAGGGAGCTGTTGGTGACATCCTCGACATGTGCAAGCGACTCGCTCCATGCATAATCCTCAATCTGTTGCCGCGAGAAGGGCAGCATCGGTCGCACCACATGGCCGTTGCGAGACAGTATGCCGTGAAGGCCTCCGATGCCTGTGCCTCGCAACAAGTTGAGGAAGAACGTCTCGGTGGCGTCGTCGCGATGATGGGCGGTGGCGATATAGTCGAGGTGTTGTTCTTCAAGCAATTGCTCGAAATAGCGGTATCGCAACTGCCGTGCGGCCTCTTCGATGGAGAGTTTCTCGCTTTGGGCGTAAGCGTGGGTGTCAAACTGTGCCACAAAGATGGGCACACCATACCGCTGAGCCAACTGACGAACAAACTGTTCGTCGCGGTCGCAGTCGCCTGGCCGGAGATGGAAATTGCAATGGGCAATAGCAAAGGGATACCCCGCCTGGTGCATGAGGTGGGTCATCACCACCGAGTCGATGCCACCACTCACAGCCAACAATCCCCGTTGCTGCGGAGAGAAAAGCTGCTGGATAGCAATATGGTTGACGAAGCGGGTTAGCATACTGTTTTGATAGCGGTAAAAAATACCCCGAGCGATGCTCGGGGTATATAAAGTGAACGCAATTTTATTGCTTATTTGGTAAAGACCATCTTGCGGATGAGACGCTCGCCATTGAACTCGATGCCATAGAAATAGGTACCGGTAGCGCCGAGCTGCTTGCCGAAGGTGATGCTGTGGTCTCCCTCGGAGAACTCGTTCTCCGACTGGTACACCAGACGGCCCAAGGCATCCATGACGAAGAAGCGTACCTGACCAGCCATAGGAATCGAGAAGTCGATGCGAGTCTCGGCATTGAACGGGTTGGGAACGTTCTGGTCGAGCGTCATGCCGTTGGCCGACACATCGTCGATACCGTCGGGATTGTAGTAGTTCTCGACATCGACAATGGATGTCTGGTTGTTGTTCGGATTGACATCACTCCAAGGATCGGTATGGTCATCATACGGCATGGTGAGGAAGCCCGTACCCGAATAGCTACGGGTGCTGCTCTTGGGTATGGTGCCGTTGAGGACAATGGAGAAGGCTTCACCCGGCGAGATGACACGGTCGGTGATAGCATAGAGCGTGGTGCCGTTGACGGTGGCATTGGCACGGAAGTTACGGTTGTAGGACATGTTGCCAAGGTTCTCCAGTTCGACACGGACATGGCAGGTCTCCTCACGGTTCTCCTCGACCACCACACGCAAAGCATGGAGGTCGACATACTGGTTTTCGATAACCGAGGTGGTGTCGTTGGTGTTGTCGTTGTCGCCATCGATATGGACAAAGCCGGAGACATAGACATAGGGGTTACCTGCACGACGCGGCTGTACCGAATCGAAGACATAGTAGCAGGTGTGGAGAGCGGCCAAAGGAAGACCGGCATTGAAGTGCTCGATGACCATCGTGCTGGTGTCGTTGTCGTACCAGTAACCCACGGTGAAGTTGTTGGCCGAACGTGAACCGATATTGTCGATGGTGAGCTGGAAGGTGACGTTGTCCGAGTTGGAGGTATCGATAACGATGGCTCGAGCAGAGAGGTCGGTGATGTTCTGCAGACCCTGGATGCTCTTGTTCACCGTATCGTTGTAAGGATAGCCGTCGCCATCGTAGATGACATATACCTCGAGCGGCATATTACCCATCGAAGCACGGCACCTCCGCTGGAAGGTGTAGTTGTAGTATTCGAAGGAGCCTAATGGACGACCCAAGAGTGCATTGAAGTCGACATGCTCGGTGACTGTGAAGGCATTGTTGAACACATAGACAACATCGCAACCGCTGGCGGTCTGCTGTCCATAGTTACGCAAACGAGCCGTCACTTGGATGGAGTCGCCTGCCACAATGTGGTCGAGAGGATAGAGGATGTCGGTGACAGCCATATCGTCATCGAGAGGTGCCAAGTAGAAGTCTTGGAACACGGAGTCGTTCTCGTGATAGATATCCATATCGACCGTCGTATAGGCAAAGATCTGGAAGGTGTCGGGGAAGTCGGCCATCACCACGAATGGCTCGGTAAAGGTGTAAATCACCGACTCGCCTGGAGGAATGGTACCATCGTAGTTTCCCACCTTGGCCAAGAACGAACCATAGGGGACGTAAGCCAACGAGACCGAACGAGCTGTGTCATAGCCATAGTTGTGGATGGTCACCTTGGGATAGATGGTCTCACCGAAACGAGGCTCGGTAGGATAGATAATCGAGGTGACACCCACGTCGATGGCACGACGGGCACGTCCGATGACAAGGTTATCGAGCACGGCACCCTCTGCAGCAGGTACATCCTCGGGAGCCTCGTAGACGATACGGAACTGGAGTGTCTGCTGGAAGTCACCGCTGGAGTGAGAGGTGGGATAGCGGAACTCGGTGAAGGCATAACCTGACGAAGTACCGGTGATACCCGTAGGATCGTTGTACCAAAGGGTGTCGTTCATCGAACCCAGACGTTGCCAAGTGCTCTGCCAATCCCAGAACTCCCAATAAATACGAGCGCCGTCGCCAAGTTGATGCGCCATCCAGAAGGTGATGGTGTCGGGACGAATCTGTGAGATATCAATCAGAGGAGAGTAGAGATAGCTGAGGCTACCGCGTTTGCCTGTGTTGAGCATACCCTCGTTGCCGGTGATATAAGCCAACGAGTCACTCATACAGTACGAAAGGTGCGGCTTGTTGTAAGGATAGTTGCGCACCCAGACGTTACGCGAGTAGTTGTTATAACCAGCAGGAGCATACCATTGGTTGAGCGACAGGTTGTCGAAATCGTCGGCAATGATAAGCGTCTTGACAGGGAAGCGGTGGAACTCGCAACGCAACGTGTCGTTGTAGGTGATGGTATCGCCAGCGGTCTCCACCCAGATGGTGTAGCGTGTGGTACCCTCGTTCATATAAGCGGCAGGCAGCGACACCGGAGCCGACTGGCCAGGTTCCAACCAACCCGTCCAAGTGATGGAGTTGTTGGAGTGGCCATTGTCGCGGATGGTACGGTAGTGAATCGTGGCAGCCTCCAAGTTCTCACCACCCTTGTTGCACAGCATGAAGGTGACGACCGTACTGTCGGTACCAGAGATGATGTTGTTGGCAGGCGACACCACACGACCCAAACCAGCATCAACCTCAGCAGGCACATCCTCGACATAGAGCAGGTAGTCCTGCACCTGACCGAAGTCAAAGTCGAATGGCTCGACCATAGCGGAGGAGTCGACCTGTGTCTGGTGCAGACAGACACGCATACGGGTGTAACCCAGATTACAGCTGTCGGGCAGCGTGTAGACGAACTTGATCGGCTGACGGCAGTAGACGGTGTCGGCAAACACCACTTCGCTCCACATGTAGGAGACGGAACCATCGGCATTCATCCATTCCTGTCCCTCATAGAAGTAACCATCGCGATTGTAGTCGATATAGACGGTAAGGAATGCCTGTGAATGATAGTCGTCGTGGCGACTGTTGTTGGCAAAGGTTACCAGCATGGTGTCGGTGGTTCCCTTGACAAGATGGAGCACAGGAACCTCAGGATTATTAAAGTTACCGAAGTTGATATAGGTGTGACCCACCTCGGGCGTTACTTGATCGAGGGTATTATAACTTACACGCGTGATATCGTGACCGGCAGGATTACCAATCGTAGGAGTGGAATAGGAATTCCAATAATTCTGATTTGCATCGTACACACCGTTCTCCAACTTCTGATTGAATATATCAAGGTAACGAATGGTGTCGTTGAGACGGGTTTGCTCGTTGCTCAAATCGGTCCATGCACGAACGGTGTATGACTGCTGACTGGTGAGCGGGTTGGTCGGGAAAATGGCCAGCGAATCAAATGCAAAGATATACGACTGGTCGGGTTGGATGGTGGCATGACATGTCTCGGTGACTTCCTGTAACGGTGTGCTGTTGGGATTGAGACCCTGTCGCAACTGGTAGGTCACAGGAATGTTCGATATGGGTTGCGTACCATAGTTGGTGATGCGGACCTTCACCGTATCGTTGAACATGTACACCATCGAGTAGGGTGTCACAATCTGTGTGATAGAGGCATCGGTAGACACACGAGGATTGATGTAGACGTGGATGGGTTGGTAGTAGCTGGTGCAACCTGTAGAACTAATACAGCTGAGATAGTACACCGTGTCACGGAAATACTGCGGGGTCTCCCACCATGTGGATTGGTTGTAGTTGTTAGGAGCGTAGTACGGTTCAGCATCGGTAGAGTCTTTGTACCAACGGATAGGACGATGTACCAAAGTGTTGCCCGGGTTGTCGGTATGGGTTGCCTTAATGGTGTCCCAAGTAGCATAAGGAATATGGAGGTCGGGACCGGTAGGCTTGTTGGGCGTGTACTTCGAAGTGACGTTCGTCCATGCCGTCGTGTCGCGACCTTGGAGGTTGAAGGCATGCTTCTGGTCGTAGATGAAGGTACCCCACGAACGAATCTGCAGCTGTACGTCACGTTCGTTGCCCGTGGGATAGAGGTTGGCGGGCGTTTGGAACGTAAAGTCGATAAATCCGTTGACGGCCAAGTCGTCCGGCATAGAGAGGGTCTCGATAGTACCCTGAGGCAAAGTGTTCACCGTCACATTGGCCGTCTGGACACGTGCCTGGTAACCTACCGTGAGCGGATAAGCACTGGGGATGGCCTTGCGACCTACATTGATGATACGCATGGAGACCGGTGTCTCTTGGAGACGACAGCCGTGGACACCCGAGAGGGAGTCGTTGATGGCCACCCATTCGGCACGGATATCGAATGCAGGTTCGAGCATGAAGACCGTGTCGGTATGGTTGTTGACCGTATCGCGTTCAATATAGTTGACTCCTGGAGCGAAGCTGATGATGGCGTGGATATGGTTCGTGTCAATCAGACCCAACGGCAATACGATATAGGCGGTATCGAAGACCGCTTCTGTGGGAACCATCTCCTCGATGGTACGGGTGACGGTACGCAGATTCTGTCCATTGTTGTAAGACTCCGTGTTTTCGATGTAGGCATACCATCTGACGTTGGTCTCGGTGGAAGTACCATTGTTGTAGAGTTTCACGATGACACGGAGCGAGTCGGTCTCGACGGTATTGGAGTCGAGCGTCGGCTGGATAAACTCGAGGATACTGATATCGTGAGGATCGCGGACAGGCTCGTGGGCACCAATACAGGGCTGAGGAATCTGAGGACGAATCTGGCCATTGATGTCGGTAGGCACCTCGGTGTTGTACTGAGCTTTCTCAGCGAACTGGGCAATGCTCAGATGGAGGTCGTTGGCAGAGACATAATAAGGCGACTCGTTATAGGAGTTGGCGTCTTGATTGTTGACAGCACGCATTGCTGCCAGCGAAGTCACCTCTTCACCCCAGTAGCACAAGCGGTTGGTGTCACCCGTCGAGAAGTAGACATTGTAGTTGCAGGTGGCAATATTAATAGCGCTCTGAGCATAGAGAGCGTAACCCTTGCTATTGTTGGCGAAGATGTTGTTCAGCGCATAGATGTTCGAGCTGTTGGTCTGTACAGAGAAGGCACGGGTGGCAGCCGCATTGAGACCTGCATACACACGGCACGAGTTGTAGTAGACGTTCAAATAACGAGAACTGTCAATCCAAATGCCTGCGGACGACTGTCCCGAGGTACCGGTACCATAGACAGCACTCATATTATTATATAGACGTCCACGAATAGTGTTGTCGGCAATACAGTTGATAATCACAATACCGCGTTTACCACCATTCTTGGTGTCGTAAAGCACTACGTTGTTGCGTTCGATGTCGATACCGCCGTTCACCTCGGTAACGAGAAGACCGGTGAGCGCACGGCTGTTGACCGTCACACCGCCATTGATTTGGTTGCGACGGATAACAACATCGTTGAACTTACGCAGGGCAATACCTTGAGACCAGAAGTTGCGAACCTCTCCGTCGTCGAAGCGGAAGCCGGCATTGGTACCCTCGGTGGGGATAATGGCCTTGATGCCATAGTAACCGTTGAGGATAACGCAACTGTCGAAGGAGAGATAGTTGACCCCTTCACCCACCACCACAGCGCTGGCATTGGCATTGTTGATGGTTTCCTTCACACGAATCACCGTCTTGTTGAATCCGATATGATCGGAATTGGCAATCAACACCACATGACCATAATTGACATTTCCAGTAGGCAAACTGGCAATGGTCATATTACTGAAGTAGGTGTTGTTGGCACCGTCGAGGTTGACAACATAGTTGCTATTCTGTGCGGTGGCATAACGCAACTCGACAGCCGAGCTGTCACTCGTCGAACCACGGAAGGTAATCGTGTTGGTGGAACTGGTACCGTTAACGGCACCCAATGTAATTTGTTCCTCATAGAGTCCGTTCTGTACGTTGAAGACAACAGGGCCAGCGATACCTGCGTTGTAGAGGGTGTCGATGGCTTCGTTGAACGAGAGGTAGTCGTTGGTGGAAGCAGGACCAATGGTGTATGTGCCGGCACAGAACGTGACATTAATCATACGATGGATGGTGTCGTTCGTGGGAACCGTATCGTTGTTGGTACTGATAATGGCATGAAGCACGTGACGTCCTGGGTCGAAGGAGGGAGTGGCGATGGTCAGCGTGCTGACATTCTGCGATGCGATGGGTGCCGAGCTGGTGTAGACACCATGAACATCGTCCACCCAGTATTCAATCGTGTAGCTGTTGATGGTTGCCAAGCCTCTGTTGCGAACCTTGACATCGAAGTTGTTGGCGCCGCAAGAGCTGAACTGAACCGTATCGATACCGTCGGGCCATTCCAACGAAGCATCAATATCGGGAGTACCGATGACTGCCACATAGACAGGACTGGTGGGACCTTCGCAACCCAGGTCGACAAAGGTGAACTGGAT
>CAJOQB010000170.1 GCA_905236405.1 uncultured Bacteroidales bacterium | reverse complement strand
TTCTTCACCGCGCCGTCGGCGTTGAGGAAGGGCTCGCCCGAGGCATCGACGCACACGACTCGCTCGCTTTCCAATCCTCCGCCTGTCAGGGCATAGCCTTTGTAGGTGGCATGACCGTGATGGAACTTGGAGGACCAAAACATGTCGAGATGGCCGTCGTTCCACAGGATGACGGGCAAGGGGATGGCTACGGCATGTTCCTGTCCGTCTTTCTTACTGTAGTAGTCGAAAAGATGCCATGTGTGGGCATCGGCCACATGGCCAATGATGATGGAACCCGGGTCGAGCTGCGTTTCTGTCTCGGCAACGGCATCGTCGTGAGCGGGAGCAGCCTCCTGTGCGGAAACACTCCAGCCATAAGCAAAGAAAGCGATGAAGAGTAGTATAAGCTTTAATCGCATGATATACACATTATTTATTTTACATTCTCGTACTTGGTGCGTTTGATTCGCATGTGCAAAGATAAAAAAATTATCTTAAATAATACAAATATGACACTTTTTTTCTTTTTTGAGGTCGCTATGCCTGCGTCACTCGTCTTCCGCCACTCGAGCCATATTGTCGAAAATGTCGTACTGCATGGCGTCGAAGATGTTCAACTGGTTGTCGGGTTGTGACGACCCCGACGAGGAGAAAAAACCTGCAAGATGCTGACGGAGTATCTGTCGGATGGCCACAGCGGGTGCCTGACCTTGGGCTTCGGCATAGCGACGAAGGGCGTCAATGTCGGCGTCAGACAAGGTGACGAAGACTCGTCGCCCCCATTTTTTGTTCTTGTTCTTCTTCATAGGCAGCAATGAAAAACTTTGCAAAGATACACGTTTTTGTCATGTTTGAAGAAAAAAAAGGGAGAGCCGCCGTAAAGGGGCTCTCCCATCTTGACAAAACAGGCTCGTTATCAATAACCCACATTGGCAGCAGGCGCCTCTTGTTGCGGCTGCTGTGTGTAGAGGGCATACTGATAGGGATCCATGGTGGCTTTTGCCTGAGCCGCCAACTGTTCGTCGCCGAGGATGCGACGGGCATAGTCGGTCAGCGTGTAGAGAATCTGGCAGTCTTCACGGAGACGCGAGCTGACGCCGTTGCTGAACGCACGGTTGTGGCTGTTGGCATACTGTCCGATGTAGGTGATATCCTGCCTGTAGTACTCGAAGATATCGTTCCACAAATCGGTAGCTTTCTCTTTGCCATAGAGGGCGTTGTATATCTCTATCATGCTGAGGCAATACTTGTCGTGTGCGAAGTTCTTCTCGGGGAAGAAACGGTCGCCCATGTCGACCATAGCGCGTGCGGTAGCGGTGTCGCCCTTCGACATCAGGTTGCGAGCCAAGAGGACGAGGGTCTGCCGCTGGACGTTACCCATGTTCAAACTGATGGGGTCGACATAGATGTCGCGATCGAGGTTGCCCCACTCGAGTGCGTCGTAGCTTCCGTCGGACTTCTTGGAGCCTTTCAGGAAGTAGTCGGCTGTGCCGTCGGTGAACTGCTGCTGTGCAGGATAGGGTATCAACTTGAACACCATGCCGTCCTCGACACAGAACTGGTCGACAATCGGGAAGGGATTGCGGATGTATCCCGGGTTCATGGTGTAGATGTCGCGTTCGAAGCGGTTGGTGCCGATGATATCGAGCATCATCAGTTCGTGACGATAGAGGGCGTCATTCTTGATGTTGAAACGGATGACGGGGTCGATATGGGTGGCTTCCTCGGCGGTGACAACACCCAACTTGACGAGCTTGTCGAGGTCGAGGGTAATCTTGAACCGCTTGGTGGGCAGGAGATAAATCTGCTGGCCACGGTTGCTGACGGTGAAACGCTCGGGATGGTCGCGAAGCAATGCCAGCAGTTCGGTCACCTCGATATAATCGGTGGAGTTTTCCTGCAGGTAGACGACATCGTGTCCCAAACCATAGAAGTCCTCGAACGGCAGGGTCATGGGCAACGGGTCGCTCTCGTAGAGCTTGTTGTAAAGCTGCTCGATGTACCAATGCATGCCTGCCAAGGTATAGTTGAGAATACGGACGTCGGTATGCCATCCTTCTATCTCCTGTGCATACCACAAGGGGAAGGTGTCGTTGTCGCCGTAGGTGATGAGGATGCTGTTTTGGCTGAGGTTGCCGAGGTAGTTCTTGGCAAAGTCGCGTGCAGCGGTCTTCTGCGAACGGTCGTGATCGTCCCAGTTTTCGGCACACATGCGAACAGGAACGGCCAACATGCACAGGGCAAAGACCGCCAATGTCACCACATAACCTATCTTGGTGTTCTTGATGAGTTTCATTATCCAGTCGACCAACGCCATCACGCCCATGCCAATCCATACCGCGAAGAAGTAGAACGAGCCGACGAAGGCATAGTCACGCTCACGCGGCTGACGCGGCGGCATGTTCAAGTAGATGCCGATGGCGATACCGGTCATGAAGAACATGACAAAGACGATGAAGGCACTCTTGCGGTCTTTGATGCACTGGTACACCAAACCGATGAGACCCAGCAGCAACGGCAACAAGAAATAGGTGTTGCGAGCTTTGTTGCTCTTCATCTCGTCGGTGAGGTTGTCCTGAGGACCCAACCGTTTCTGGTCGATGAACTTGATGCCGCTAATCCAGTTGCCGTTCAGATAGTCGATGGTGCCATCGTCGTTGAAATGATAGCCTTGTATGTCGTTCTGACGTCCGGCGAAGTTCCACATGAAATAACGCCAGTACATCCAACCCATCTGATAACGGTGGAAGAACTTGAGGTTCTGTCCCATGGTGGGCTTTTGTCCGTGCGGCGGTTCGCCTGCCCAGAACTTGTAGAACTGGGGATGGCCACGTCCGTTGTCGTTGCTGTACATGCGGGGGAACACACCCGTGTGATCCTCACGATAGACACCCGAATGGGCACGGTCTTTGGCCACATAGACATCCTTGCCTTGACGGTCGGTAGAGCGGATGTATTTGGTGTAGCCCTCCTTGAAGTCGATGGGGTTGCCTGCCGTGTAGTACTGACCGGTCAGCAGCGGCGTCTCGCCATACTGCTCACGTCCAAGATAGGCACGCATAGCCACAGCATCCTTGGGAGCATTCTCGTTGAGCGGCGTGTTGGTGTTGGCACGAATGATGAGGATAAAGAAGGTGGAATAGCCAATCAGCAGCATCAAGAAGCCCAATATGCCGGCATTGGCAATAGGCTTGTTCTTTTTCTGCGGCGAGGTATACCAGATGCCCCACACAATCAAGGCAGCCAACAACAGGAAGAAGATGATGGTACCTGTGTTGAAGCCCATGTGCAACGAGTTGACGAAGAAGACGTCGAAGGCGGAACTGACGCTGACGATGCCCGGGATGATACCCCACAGGATGATGGCCAACAATGCCACCGAGATAATGCCTGTGATGATAAAGCCCTTGGCGTTGGTCTCTTTCCACTTCTTGAAATAAACCACATAGCAGATGGCCGGGATGGTCAGCAAGTTGAGCAAGTGGACGCCGATGGCAAGGCCGACGAGGAAGCATATCAAGACAATCCACCGCAAAGAATGGGGATCGTCGGATTGCTCTTCCCATTTCAAGACTGCCCAGAACACCACTGCGGTGAAGAAGGAGGACATAGCGTAAACCTCACTCTCGACAGCCGAGAACCAATAGGTGTCGCTGAAGCAATAAGCCATGGCTCCTACCACGCCGGCAGCAAAGACGGCCCACACGCGATAGTCGCACAACTGGATGGCCACTTTTTTGCCGCGAAGCAACATCTTGCCTAACAACGTGATGGTCCAATAGAGGAACATGATGCCCAAGCCGCTGCATACTGCCGACATGATGTTGACGGCACGAGCAGCTGTCTCCGGCTCGGAGAACAAACAGAAGAGACGTCCAAAGAGCTGGAACGAGGGTGCTCCAGGAGGGTGTCCCACTTGCAACTTGAATGCGGTGGCAGCATACTCACCGCAGTCCCACCAGCTGGCGGTAGCCTCAGCTGTCATGATATAGACAGCACAAGCGGCAATGCCTACAAGCCAACCAATAATGTTGTTGACCAGGTGATAACGTTTCATCTGCCGGGCGGAATCCAGCATGGTTGAAACGTCGTTTGATGAATTACTGTTCATTAGTTTATAAGTTTTAGTACTATTATTTCAATTACAGGTTCCAATCGACAGCCTCGCGATTGATGGGGCAGGTCATGCATCGTGCGCCACCACCACCTCTGGGCAGTTCCGAAGCGGCAAAGGTGACCACACATTGCTTATAGTCCCAAGGATTGACTTTTCCTTCGCTCACATCCTCGGCATTCAACACCTCAAAGCCAGCCTTGTCGAGGGCATCGATGGTATGGCTGTTGCGACGATAGCCGATGATATGGTTTTCGCCAAACGAGAAGAAGTTGGCACCACTATGCCATTGCTCGCGTTGCTGCATCCAGCTGTCATTGCCGCCACAAATCACGGGTTCGAGGTCGACACCCATATACTTCAACGCCTCGAGGATGTTGTTGTACTCGCGGGTTTCTGTACGGTCGTTGGAGGTGGTGATGACATAAGTGTGCATATTGGAGAAGATACCTTGCTTGCGAATCATCGGCTCATATGCCATGCAACGATGAGGGCCGAGGAAGGTGAAGACCATGTCGAGATGGATAAACGACTCGGGGCTATGGGGAAGCTCCTGTACCACAAAGCTGAAGGTGTCGTCGTAGTTGCGGAACTCGTCGACCAAGAAGTCGATGCCATTACGATTGGTGCGGATGCCGTTGCCGATGCACAACAAACCGTCCTTGACGATATGGATGTCTCCACCCTCGGTACGGGCTTTGCTGTCGTGCTTCTGTGCCCTAAGGGTATTCGCCTCGAAAAGAAGTTCAAAAATGGTTTTGTATATCAACGACTCCCGATTACGAACATCGAACGACATCGAGTTTATCAACGCACGGCGATAAACGCACGAAGAGGCGTCGCGAGTGAAAAAGAGATTGTACAACGGACGCAACAGATACCGTCTCTCTGCAAAGCTGTCGGGGTCTTTCCCTTTGCGATACACAAAGCCCTCAATCAACTCCCGAGCAAGCGTCTTCGAGTCATGTCCCAAAAGCTCATCGGCCAAGAAACCACATCCATCAAGGCTGCACGATTTTCTCACCAACAACTCGGCGGCATCATCGTGTTCCAACACCGTCTCAAGCAAATCCTGCACATAATACACTTTGGCCACTTTCTCCAAAGAGCCGGCAAAATAGCCATACTCTTGGTTGACAATATTGAGATTCAAAACATCACTATAGAGTGCATCGTGAGCGTTCTCGGGTGTCATCGCTTCGATTTCACGACCCGGACGGTGCAACAGCACAGCTTTGAGCCGCCCAACTTCGGAACGTAGATTAACAGGTATCATCATATAATATTCATTTCTGTAAACAGGCTTGTTTTAGGGGGTTGCAAAAAACACCAACCCAACAAGCAAAATGCAAAAATAATACTTTTTTTTGAAAAACAACAAAATGGTCGTCTTTACAAGTCGAAGTGCTTCAACGCCACCTTGATGCCTTCGTCTTCGTCAATCATCACACGGTAGTAGTATTCAGTACCATAGAGGCGACTGGCAATAAGCGCTTTCAACATGGTGTGGAGATACTCGGTGCTGCGGCGGTTGATGATGACCGAGCGTCGGTCTTCGGAGGCGGCTTTGGCCATCAGGGCATTCATGAACGTGGTGTCCTGCTGCCATTGCTCGATATAGGAAACATAACTGCTGGCGTCGATGGCAGCAGTGGTGTCTTTCAATTGCTTCTTGAATTGGTCGGCCACCCAACCAGCCACCCAGTCGCCTCGCACAGAAGTGGGTTGCACGCCTTTGTTCTCGGCAAAGAGGTTGAAGAGCGAATCGACGGCGTATTGATTGTAATGAAGCAAGAACTGGTCGAAATCGGACAATTGGGCGTCGCGGCGATGCTCTTCGGCAAAGGTGTTGGCAAAATCGTTAATCAATCCCTTGCTTCGCAAAGAGAGGAAATAGTCGCTTAAACGGATGGTGTCGATAGGAACAAAGACATCGGGCATGATGCCACCTCCGCCATAGACGACACGACCTGCATGGGTCTTGTATTTCAACGAGTCGGGGAAATGGATGGAGTCGGCATGGGTCATCTCGCCATGCAGATAGCGTTGGTTGAGGTCATCTTGATAGGCAGCGTTGTTACCCTTGTCGTATGGTTTTTGGATGCAACGTCCCGAAGGGGTGTAGTATCGTGCGGTGGTCAGTCGTATCTCGGAGCCGTCAGAAGCACGGAACTGGCGTTGCACCAATCCCTTGCCAAACGAACGACGACCGATGACCGTGGCTCTGTCCCAATCCTGCAGGGCGCCTGCGACAATCTCCGATGCGGATGCCGATGTCTCGTCAATAAGCACCGTCAGAGGGTCGTTGATGTAACATCCACGGCGAGTGGAGACGAAGTTCTGACGAGGTTGCGAGCGACCTTCCTGATAGACAATAAGTCGTCCCTGAGGCAGGAATTGGTCAGCCATGGCAAAAGCCACATCCAGATAGCCGCCGCCATTGCCGCGAAGGTCGAACACCAACCGTTTCATTCCTTTCTTCTTCAGTTGCGTGACCGCTTTCTGGAACTCGTCGACAGAAGTGCGGGAGAATCGTGCCAAGCGAATATAACCCGTCTCTTCATCTATCATAAACGAACCTTCAATGGAATAGATGGGCACCTTGTCACGCACCACGGTAAAGTCCATTGTCTCTTTGACTCCGGGACGACGGACACGAAGCTCCACCCGTGTGCCTTTCTTTCCTCGCAGACGTTTGAAGACAAAATTGTTGTTGATGGTGTCACCCGTGGCGTTCTCTCCATCGATGGCCACCAGCTTGTCGCCTATCAGCAGACCCACCTTTTCGGCAGGGCCACCCACGATGACATCGGCCACCACGATGGTGTCGTGGTCGATACTGAAACGGATGCCCACACCTTCGAAATTGCCCGTCAACCCTTCGTTGTTGCGTTCAACATTGCGAGAGGCGATGAATGCCGAATGGGGGTCCATATGACTGAGCATGGCGGAAGCAGCTTGCTCTGCCGTCCGGTTCATATCGGGAGTCTCGACGTAATAGTTACGGATGAAGGTATAGGTTTCATTGATAAGACGCGATGCACTCGATGTGTCCACCTCGAAAGCAGCGTCCTTGACATTATTCTTGTTCTTCTTTTGTGCCTGCATTGGCACGACAAGTGCCATAAACAGAGCGACCGCAAATACTCTGACTATTGTTTTATTCATAAAGAGGTAAGTTTATTCACCAGATCCATCAGCTTGCGAGCATTGGTCTTGTTGCTATAGTTGTCGAAAAGAATCTGGCGACGATTTGAAATATCTTGTTCTGTAAAATCGGTGGACATCAGACGGTCGAGCTGCTGCAACAGTTGGTCGGGTTGGTCGGCGACACAACACAGCGACCCCAACTGGGTGCCGGCCACCATATGCTGGTTCACCAAACAATGACGTCCACAATACAAAGCATGTAGCAGTTTAAGCTTCAATCCTGTGGGCTGTTGGGTCACCATGATGTTGACTTGAGCGTCGGCAATCAGGCGGTCCATATGCTCATCGCTTGGGTTGGCCACCAACGTCACACGTTCGTTCTTTGCTATCAGTTGGCACAGTTCCTTACCCGGATTACGACCGGCCACCACAAAACGATGCTGGCATTTGGCGAACACCTGTGTGACAAGGAACTTGACGGCAGCGACATTCTCCGGCACCGACAAATCGGCTTGATAAAGGGCATACTCTCCCCTGCCCTGCTGACATTGGAGTTCGGTGTGGTGATGCGACGAAGGCATCAGCAGCACCTCTTTGCACCCCATCTGACGGAAATGGTCGGCATCGGCTTGGGTCACCGCCAACACAGCATCTGCCTGCAGGAGCACCGTCTCGTAGCGTTGCAACTTTCGGGCATCGCTCACAAGATACAGCTTTCTCAGGCACCGACGCTCGACAGCTGCCAAACGACGGTAATACTCGTGTTCCACATTATGGGCCCTTACCATGACGACACGATGGCGAGCGGTATCGGCCTTGCGAATCTCTTCCAAGAGCCAACAGCAATGAAGACCCTCCAAAAGCACAGGATAGTCATCGGCCATAAGCCGTTGCAAAAGTTCCTTGGAGCAACGCGAATCGACAATATAGGGACGCTTGTGCATGGCATGACCCAATGTCGTCTCGCGACGGTAGTAATTGACCTCTACACAGTAAAGTTCCAACTCTTTCGCCTCAGGTCTTCCGTAGGTATAGCAATGCAGATGAACCTGAGCACCCGCCTCGTATAGTGTCTTGACGCGATAGAAGACATCTATCACTCCACCATAATCAGCGGGATAGGGGACGTTGAACGAAACGATATGTAGATGCATTGTTGAATGACGAAATGATTAATGATTAGAGGTCCACCTGCAAACCGTCGTAAGCCACATGGACATGGTCGGGCAACTCGGCTTCCACCTGTGCATAAAGCCCCATCTGATGGCTCACATGGATGATGTATGCCAAGCGAGGTTGCAACACCTCGACGACTTGCAACGCTTCGCTGAGACAGAAATGAGAGAAGTGCTTCTCTTTGCGTAACGCGCCGATGGCCAACACCTCCACGCCACGCAACTTGTCTAACTCTTGGGGCTCGATGTGGTTGCAATCGGTGAGATAGCCAAAACGGTCGAGTCGAAAACCCAACACCGGCAGCGTTTTATGAAACGCCTTGACGGGAACCACCTCCATATCGGCGGCTTGGAAAGGTGTCGAGCCGTCTATCTCGTGCATGTTCGCTTCGGGAAGACCGGCAAACTCGTGATGTTCGAAAATGTAATGATAGTCGTTGCGGATGGTACTGAGGGCATCGGCGTTGCCATAGATGTCCATCGGCTTGTTCTGTACATAGTTGAACGAGCGGATGTCGTCGATACCGCCCACATGGTCGCGATGGGCATGGGTGATGAGGATGCTGTCGAGATGCTCCACCTTGTGACGCAGCATCTGCTCGCGAAAATCGGGGCCGATGTCAATAAGGATATTCTTTCCCCCGTCGGTCTCCACCAACGACGAGCAACGAAGATGTTTGTCGTGCGGGTCGGTGGACGAGCACACCTCACAATGACAAGCAATGACAGGCACTCCCTGAGAAGTGCCCGTTCCCAAGAAGGTGACCCTCATACGCCTGTTAGTTCTCGTTTTGGGTCAGTTTGAATCCCACACCGTGGATGTTGACGATGTTCACAGAGGGGTCGTCCTTCAGATACTTGCGCAGTTTGGTGATATAGACATCCATGCTGCGGGCGGCGAAGTAGCTGTCGTCTTTCCAGATGCGTTGCAGCGTGCTGGATCGGTCGACCACCTGGTTGTAGTTGATGGCGAACAGGCGGAGCAGTTCGCTCTCTTTGGTGGTAAGGTTACGCACAGCGTCGCCGAGGCTCAGCGTCTGATGGTTGTAATCGAAGGTGAATTTACCGATGGTGAAGATATTGTTCTCGGGCTTGTTCTCGTCGAACGAGCGACGGATGGTGGCGTTGATACGGGCCAGCAGCTCATCCATGCTGAACGGCTTGGTGATGTAGTCGTCGGCACCGATGGAGAATCCTTTCAGCTTGTCGGCCTCCAGGTTCTTGGCGGTAAGGAAAAGGATGGGGATGCGCTTGTCGAGACGACGTATCTCTTTGGCCACGGTGAAGCCGTCCTTGATGGGCATCATCACGTCGAGGATACAGGCGTCGACTTCGGTTTGATGATAATAGTCGAGTGCCATCTGTCCGTCGATAGCCAGGAAAACGGTGTATCCTTTCTGCGTAAGAAATACCTTTAATATATTGCCCAAATTAGGATCGTCCTCAGCGACAAGCAACTTAATTCCAAGATTCATATTCCGATAGTTTTATTGTTAAAACAAAGCTTATCTTTCCTCAATTTTGATGTTTACTATCAAATCATTGGGACGGATTTGATCGATGACATCCAGACCTTCGACCACCTTGCCGAAGCAGGTGTGGACGCCGTCTAAATGTTGTGTGTTCTGTCGGTTGTGGCAGATGAAGAACTGCGAGCCGCCAGTATCTTTGCCGGCATGAGCCATGGAGAGGACGCCGCGGTCGTGGTACTGACGCTCGGCGTTGGTCTCACATTTGATATGCCAGCCGGGGCCGCCTGTGCCGGTGCGAGGGTCGCCCAGGTTGCGGCTGAAGGGGCAGCCGCCCTGGATGACGAAGTCGGGAATCACACGATGGAAACGCAAACCGTTGTAGAATCCGTCGTTGGCCAGCTTGACAAAATTGTCGACAGTGCCCGGGACTTCCTTCTCATACAACTCGGCGGTCATGATACCTTTGGCGGTGGTAATTACAGCGTATTTCATAATCCATTTAAAATTATATACGCTCAATTAACTTAAAATTATATTTTTTATTGTATCGGCATTTGAAAAAAACGTATTTTTGCACGTCCTTACGAAGACGGCACAAAGGGTGCCGCCGTTCGTTTCGACGGCACAACGTTTCTCAATAACAACAGAGTACAATCGAACAACAACAATTTTAATATTACCACCCTATGAAGAAATCCTTATTCACCATCGCTGTCGCGTCACTCGTTGTGATGTCGGCATGCAAAAACAGAGACAACATGGACAATCCTTTCTTCTCCGACTGGGGCACCCCCTACAACATCCCCGCGTTCGAGAAAATCAAACCCGAACACTACATGCCGGCCTTCGAGGAGGGTATGCGTCGGCAGAACGCTGCCATCGACAGCATCGTCAACAATCCCGAGCCTGCCACTTTCGAGAACACCATCGAGGCATACGAGTACAGCTCGCCCCTGCTCGACGAGGTGGGCGGTGTGTTCTTCAACCTGGCCGAGAGCAACAACACCGAGAAGATGCAGAAACTCGCCGAAAAGATTATGCCCAAACTCTCCGAGCACAGCGACAACATCGCTCTCAACGCCAAACTCTTCGCCCGTGTCAAGAGCGTCTACGACCAACGCGACAGCCTCAACCTCGAACCCGAGCAGCGTCGTCTCCTCGAGGAGACCTACAAGGGTTTTGTGCGTAGCGGCGCCAATGTGCCCGAGGAGAAGCAGGAGCGTTTCCGCGAAATCAACTCGCAGCTGGCTTCGCTCACCCTCCGGTTCGGCAACAACCAGCTGAAAGCCACCAACGACTTCCGTTTAGTGTTGGAGAAAGAGCAACTTGGCGGCCTGACACCCTCGCAGATTGAGACGGCCAAGGAGGCTGCCGACGCCGACAAGAAGACCAAGGGCAAATATGTCATCACGCTCGACAACCCCAGCCTGATGCCTTTCCTCACCTACAGCTCCGACCGCGAACTGCGTCACCAGATTTGGGAGGCTTACTCCACCCGTTGCACCAACGGCAAGTACGACAACCGCGCCATCATCGACTCCATCGTCAACCTGCGTCTCGAACGGGCACAGATTCTCGGATTCGACAGTTACGCCGACTATGTCCTCGACGACTGTCTG
>CAJOQB010000169.1 GCA_905236405.1 uncultured Bacteroidales bacterium | reverse complement strand
TGATGGGCTTCACCGCCAAGACGATTCGCCTGCTGATTGTCATCATGTACCCCTTTGTGTGGCTTATCAACCTGTTGAGCAGCACCTTCACCAAGAACGACGACGACGAAGTCACCGTCAGCCGCGAAGAGGTGTCGGCCATGGCCAACGTGGGTGAAGACGAAGGTGTCATCGAAGAGAGCGAGAACAAAATCATCCAAAACGTCTTCAAGTTAGACAACATCCAAGCCTACAACGTGATGACTCCCCGCGTGGTGGCCGCCATCGCCGACGAGAGCATGACGCTCCGCGATTTCTACCGCGAGGAGCTCTACTCCCACTTCAGCCGCATCCCTGTCTACAACGAGAGTCCCGACCTCATCACGGGCTATGTGCTCCGCAGCGAGGTGTTAGAGTCGTTGGCCGAGGACCGGTGGAACGACACGCTGGCCTCCCTGCGACGCGACGTGCCTTTCTTCAACGAAGAGCAATCCATTAGCGACATCTGGGAATCGCTGCTGCAACACAAGGAGCAGATAGCCATGATTATCGACGAATACGGCTCGTTCCAAGGCATCCTCACCATGGAGGACATCATCGAGACCATCTTTGGATTGGAAATCATCGACGAGAGCGACGAGGTGACCGACATGCAGCAGTATGCCCGCGAACGCTGGCGCCAACGCCAACGCCGCTTCCAGCAGGTGCCGCTGCCACAAGAAGACAACACAGCAATAGACAACCAACAAACCGAAGAACAATAATCATAAATATCCATAACAATGACAGTCCCCCATTACATTCCCATCGAAGAAGCCATGCAACTGGTGCAATCCGGAGACCATCTGTATTGGCCTTGCGTCTCTGCTTCTCCCCAACAATTAGTAAGGGCATTGGTGGCTCGTGGCGAACGCGGCGAGCTACATGGAGTCAACATCATCCACCTTCACACCGAAGGCTATGCCGGATATGCCGCTCCTGAACACAAAGACCACTTCCATCTCGACGCCATCTTTGTGGGTGCCAATTCCCGTGCCGCCAACGACAGAGGTCAGGCCGACTACATCCCTGTGAACCTCTCGGACACCGGCAAGATGATCCGCACAGGAGCACAACACGTCGACGGTGTGCTGCTTATGGTAAGCGAACCCGACGAAGAGGGATTTGTCTCCCTGGGCACCTCGGTGGATTGTGCATGGGACGCCATCAACAATGCACGCTATGTCATCGCACAAGTGAACAAATATATGCCCTACACCTATGGCGACACCCGTGTACCACTGAGTAAAATCACCGCTCTCACCCGTTTCGACGAGCCTCTGTTTGCCGAAGGCTATCCCGAGCCGACCGACATCGACCGTGCCATTGGCCGTTATGCTGCCGAACTGATTGAAGACGGTGCCACCCTGCAGATGGGTATCGGCCGCATTCCCAATGCCGTGTTGGCTCTGATGGGCGACCGTAAGCACTTGGGCATCCACAGCGAGATGTTCTCCGACGGTGTCATCCCTCTGATTGAAAGCGGTGTGATTGACGGTAGCAAGAAGAGAATCGATGTCGGCAAACATGTGGTGTCGTTCCTCAAAGGAACCGAGAACCTGTACAAATATGTGCATCGCAACCCGTCGGTGGAGGTTCGCGACATTGCCTACACCAACAGTCCCATGGTGATTGCCCAGAACCCCAATGTCGTGGGCATCAACAGTGCCATCCAAGTCGACCTCACCGGCCAGGTGTGCTCCGACTCGTTTGGCAGCCGCATCTATTCGGGTAGCGGCGGGCAGCTGGACTTCATGTTGGGTACCGCCTACAGCGAAGGTGGCAAGCCCATCATCGCCATGCCTTCCATGACAGGCAAGGGCATCAGCAAGATTGTGCCGCAGTTGACCACCGGTGCCGGCGTGGTCACTCCCCGTACCTGCATCCATTGGGTCATCACCGAGCAGGGTCGTGTGAACCTCTTCGGCAAGCCCATCCACGAGCGTGCCCGTCTGCTGATAAGCATCGCCCACCCGTCGGTACGCGAGACTCTGGAACGCCAAGCCAAAGAGCTGGGAATCCTGTAATCGAAAGAAAAGAATTCTTTTTTCTCTACTCCTCGGTCACCACAACACCTTTCAGTGTGGCCGAGGAGCATTCTTTTACCATCACCTTCAGGTATTCGCCTGGCTGATGACTGCCCCGGTCGAAGACCACCACCTTGTTTTGGCTTGTGCGACCGAAGAGCTGTTCCTTGGAGCGTCGCGAGGCACCTTCGACAAGCACCTCGTAGGTGTGGCCGATACACTGTTGGTTGTTCTCCAAGGAGAGTTGGTTCTGCAAGGCAATGATTTCTTCCAAACGACGTATCTTGACCTCTTCGGGAACATCGTCCTCAAGATGACGGGCGGCAAAGGTGTCGGGACGCATAGAGAACTTGAACATAAAAGCACTGTCGTAACGCACCGTGCGAAACATCTCGAGGGTGGCCTGATGATCTTCTTCCGTCTCGGTACAGAAGCCTGCAATCACATCGGTGGAGATGCTGCAATCGGGAAGGATGGTACGGATGGCTTCGATGCGATTCAGATACCACTGGGGGGTATATTTGCGGTTCATCAGTTTCAGCATCCGCTCGCTGCCCGACTGTACCGGCAGATGGATACTCTTGCAGATGTTGTCGTAGCGAGCCATGGTGTGCAACAACTCGTCGGAAAGGTCCTTGGGGTGGGAGGTGGCGAAACGCACCCGTAGCCGGGGACTGACTTCGGCCACCATGGCCAACAGTTGAGGGAACCCAACAACAGCCCCCTCGTGCTCCCAGCGGTAGGAGTTGACGTTCTGCCCCAAGAGGGTGATCTCTTTGTAGCCTTCGTTGCAAAGGAAGCGAGCCTCCTCGACGATGGTCTGCGGATTGCGGCTGCGTTCCAAACCACGGGTGTAAGGTACCACACAATAGGCACAATAATTCTGGCAACCACGCATGATGGAGATATAGGCACTGATGCCATTACCGTTGAGACGGACCGGGTCGATGTCGTCGTAGGTTTCTTTGTCGCTCAGCTCAGTGGCAGCAGCCTTCACACCGCCCTTCACCTGTTTCATGATGCTGGGAAGCTTGCGGTAGGCATCGGGACCCACCACAAAGGAGACGTTCTCTTCCTCTTCCAGCAACTGCGTTTTCAACCGTTCGGCCATGCAACCCAAGATGCCCACATGCATCCAAGGACGTTGACGCTGGAGTGCCCGCAGCTCACGCAACCGCTTGCGAATGCGTTGCTCGGCATTGTCACGGATGGCACAGGTGTTGATCAACACATAGTCGCTCTGCTCCACTTGGTCCACCATGGTGTAACCCTCTTTGAGAAGGATGGAACCAAAGATTTCGCTGTCGGCAAAATTCATTTGGCAGCCATAGGTTTCCACATAAACGTTTTTCTTTTCTTGGTTGTCAAGCCGAGGATTGTTTGGGGTGTTCATCTTGCCTTTGTGGTTTGTATTATTATGGTTGTCAGCCTTTAGCCGCATATTTCCTTTCGATTTGAAGTTGCAAAGATACATTATTTTTCTCTTCTTTGTGTTTTGCAATGAAATAAAAGACGTATCTTTGCACCCCGAAATGAAGCGTATTCTCCTGTACATATTGACCTTCCTGCCCATCCTCCTTGGGGCACAGACGGTGAAAGACTCCATCTGGTGCCGCGACATCAAAACGGTGCTGCTCTCCAAAAACGGCGACGGGATGGAAGCACCAATCCTCCGTATGGGCAGTCGCGACCGTCTGATGCTGCGTTTCGACGAAATGGGAGAAGAGCCACAGAACTATCGGTACATCATTGCCCACTGCGACGCCCAATGGCGACACGACGAGATGGAGCCCATCGACT
>CAJOQB010000168.1 GCA_905236405.1 uncultured Bacteroidales bacterium | reverse complement strand
CCGGACTGTTTTCCAGTCGCTCGGCAGGTGTGCTGCCTTTGATGCGTGGTGGGACTGGTTCTTCCAACAACAGACGGGTGTCGACCGTCACCACCTCTTTGCCATTGGGATGCATCATTGCATTCACAGCGGTGATGGCCACCATTACCACCAATGTTATCACCAAGTTGTGAGGGTCGAGGATGGTATGGCTGACAGGCACCACATCGGTCAACGCACCATTGGTCACCGAGGCCAACTCGTCGGGGTCGGAAGCCAGCTTGAGGGGGATGGAACCCGACAGGCCGGCATGCCACACCACAAAGCCGCTATAGGCCGAGGCAATGAGCAACCGATAGTCGACGCCGGCCAACTGACGGGCAATCTCCTTGGCAAAGATGACACCCACGATGAGGCCAAAGCCCCAGTTAAGCCAGCAGCACAAGGCGCTGACGGCTGTCACCAAGGCGATGGCTGCAGCTGGTGTCTTGGGTATCGAGGCCAGATGCCCGATGCCTCGCTTCACCATCGGTGCCGATGCCAATGTCGACCCACAAACCAACACCAATGCCATCTGCATGGCAAACTTCAGCAGTCCCATGATGCCGCCGCCCCAGTTGACAATCACCTCGACAGGGGTCTGGTGACACACGGGCATGGCCACAACGGCTACAATCAATGTCAGTATGATGGCAAAGATGAACGGGTCGGGCAACCAACGGTTCACCATCCTTACACATGCCTGGATTATCTTTTGAAACATATTCAGTGTTTTTTGCTATCCTTTTGTCTCTCCGGCACCTCTTGCTGCAGCAACTCGGGATATACTTGAAACAATAATTCCGTGACGAAAATGTCGCGGCGTATGAGCCGATAGTGGTAATGGTAGGCGGCATTGAATCGGGCACTGTGGTGCCACGCATATTCGCCTCGGCGGAACACCTCCTGGATGGCTGCACTGTCGGCAGCAAAGTTGCCCAGCCGCTCACGATAAGGCTGCAAACAGACCATGATCGAGTCCCATCGCAACCGCCAACTGGCAATTTGCACACTGTCGATGGCAAAAGCGCCACGCATAAAACAATCGGCCAGCTGCTCGGCAGAGACCAAGCTGTCGAGCACCACCGAGAGGCTGACACGCTCATAGTCGCCGTGCAGGCCCACAGCTTCGTGAACAGGCATGGGGTCGTTGTCCGGTGTCCATCCCTCGTGTTCCACCATATAGCGGCATTCGCGGTTGATATAGTCTATCATGTCTTGTCGACGTTCTGTACCCACCAAGTGTCCTGTGCCGAAACGCTCCTGGAAACAACTCTTGTAGAAATCCTGCAGGTTCGACTCGGGAAACACCGCCAGCATCCTTTCGACGGCCTTGGACACATCGTCGCCAAGCACCTGCTGCTGTGCCCTTACCAAGCGGAAACGGCTCTGCTGGAGCACATCGTCACCCAGCTCCTGCTGTGCCCTTACAGGAATGATGAACAACAAGACGCATGCCAGCAACAATGGCACACGTGCAATGGTTGTATTACAGCCTCTTTGTTTTGATTGTGTTTTCATCTCCTAAAACATGTCCTCGTTTTCGATACTGTCGTCGTTGATTTTGGACTCAAATATCTGGGAGCCACCACCCATAGGATTGTCAAACTGGTTGTTGGCACCCATTGCACTGCCATAACTGCCATCGACACCACCCAAAGAGTCAAGATTGTCGAAACGGGCAAACTCGTGGATGAAACGCAAACGGACCGTACCGGTGCTGCCCGAACGGTGCTTGGCAAGGATGATGTTGGCTATGCCCTTGGTGGATTTGCCCTCTTCGTCGACTTCTTGGCCATAGTACTCGGGACGATGGATGAACGTGACGATGTCGGCATCCTGCTCGATGGCACCCGATTCACGAAGGTCGGAGAGCACGGGAATACGAGAACCGCCACGGGTCTCGACGGCACGGCTGAGCTGCGAGAGTGCCAGGATAGGCACCTGCAATTCCTTGGACAACGCCTTCAGTTGTCGCGAGATATAGCTGATTTCCTGCTCACGGTTGCCAGTGCCACTCTTTTCAGTGGCTCCCTGCATCAACTGCAGATAATCGATGAATATCATCTTGATATTGTGCTGTATCTTCATACGACGACACTTGGCACGAAGTTCGAAGATGGTAAGGGCCGAGGTCTCGTCGATAAAGAGAGGGGCATCGGCAAGGGCTTGTGTACGAACCAAGAGCTGTTCTTTCTCGTAGTTGCTGAGGTTGTCACCCTTTTTTAGTTTGTCGCCAGGAATACCCGATTCGGAGGATATCAGTCGCATCGTCAACTCGACGGCGGTCATCTCAAGGGTGAAAAATGCAACGGGAATCTTGAAGTCGACAGCCATGTTGCGTGCAATGGAGAGGGCGAACGACGTCTTACCCATAGCAGGACGGGCAGCCAAGATGATGAGGGTACCTGGATGAAAACCGGCAGTGATGCGGTCCAATTCGATGAAACCTGTGGTGAGACCCGTTAACTCGCTCTCCTGTCCCTGAGCATTCTGGATAACCTCCATGGCTTCGTGTACAACGCTTTCCATGGTGCGGTACTCGGAACGGAAATTGTTGTCGTTGATGTCCATCAGCCGCTGCTCTGTCTTGTCGAGAAGGGTGATGACATCGGTGGTCTCGTCATAGGCCTCGGTGAGCGTCTCGGTGGAGACACGTATCAGTTCACGCTGGATGTATTTCTCGGTGAGGATTCGAGCATGGTATTCGATATGGGCTGCCGATGCCACATGGCTGGTCAACTCAGAGACATAGTAGGCACCACCGGCAGCTTGAAGGTTGCCCTCCTTGGTAAGCCGCTCGACAACAGTGAGAATATCGACCTGCTGGGAATTCTCGAAGAGTCGACGGATGGCAGCAAATATCAACTGGTGCTCAGGTTTGTAGAAGTATTCGTCACGAAGTTGCTCGATAGCGTTGTTGAGAGCGTTTTGGTCGAGCATTAAAGCACCCAACACAGCAGCCTCAAGCTCAGTGTTCTGCGGAGGTATCTTGCCATTGATGCTAAAGGCGGTGTCGTAACTAATGCGGTCACGTTTCTTAGAAGATGATTTTCCTGTTATTTCCATTGGATAAAAATGCTAACAATTATTTTTTGAGACAACAAAACCAAAGCCATACAACTTTGGTTCGAGCATGTCTACGGATGCAAAAATACATATATTTCCCAAAACACACACAGACAAACACAAAAAATTATTTACATCGCAAGAAATCAACACATAACACTCGAGGCAGTCACAGCCGCCTGCGCCATGCCCCACAGCTATGCTGCACCCCTTCCCGCAGCTATGCTGCGACCCCTCCCGCAGGCGCCTGTGGGAGGTAAAAAACACGCCTCCTCCGAGGGTAGGAGCTATAGCTGCGTTTTCCGGCCTACAGATTGGCTCTAATCAGTCGGTCGACATGCTCCACCTGCCGCTG
>CAJOQB010000167.1 GCA_905236405.1 uncultured Bacteroidales bacterium | reverse complement strand
GGCGGGGTGCAGCCATTCCTCGGGGAGGAGGAGCGAGACGAGACCGTCGGAGCGGGGGATGGGCAGCGAGAGGGCACCTGTGCAGAGGGTGGGGCAGTAGACGAAGATGTAGAGCTCGTCGGTGGCATTGCCGTTATATGCTTGAGAATCGAAGGTGATGGTGAGGACATTGCCGTCGATGCAAGCCGAGACGATGTCCACGGGTGGCAGCGTGCCACGACTGACGATGATGCGTGAGAGGTCTATCGCTCCGTCGGGGGTGAGGCAGTCCTTGTTGAGATGTTTGAAGACGGCGTAGGTGCTGTTTTTCTCCCTCACGGCTTGCCAATGGAGCCCCACGAGGTGGGCCTCCTTCATGTAGGACGAGAGTTTGGAGACCATCGCAAAGGCATTGCGGTGCGACTGCTGTGCCTCGGTTTGCGGATTGGTCACATGGGTGGGCATGGCACGTTCGCATTGCCGCCCATGCCAAGTGTAGTATATCTTGTTGCCGAGTTTGCCGCTCACGGAGGAGCCCTGTTTCGTTGCCATAGCCGTTGTCTGTTTGTGTATTGAAGAACGCGAAGCGGCGGCTTTTATTGTGCCATGCAGCGGGTGGATGCGACGGTTGTCCGTTATGGGTGCGTTGTGGGTACGGTGTGGGTACACTCATGCTCCACTTGGGTAGTGTAGGTGCAGTGTAGGGGTAGTGTAGGTTCATTGTAGGGGTATCGAAGGATCATTGGAGAGACATCGTAGGTACATCGGAGGTTCATCGTAGTCACCATAGAGTTGGTATAGAGATGGTATAGACTTGGTATAGCGTTGGTATGGCTTTGCTGAAATATGTAATCTGCTGATTTATATATTCTTCTATGAAGAATATATATTATTGGGAGGAGATTGATGCACGACGGTGGTTTTCGTCGGCGACAATCTCTTTTTGGCTGTACAATAATTATTGCGGCAGTACGTTATTCTGTAAATAAATAGTTTGTAAAACAAAAAACAGGCAATAATAATCAGAAAAAATATCCTATGCATAAAGCAGGATTTGTAAATATTATCGGCAACCCCAATGTGGGCAAGTCCACCCTGATGAACGCCCTTGTGGGCGAGAACCTGAGCATCATCACCTCGAAGGCGCAGACGACCCGCCATCGTATCATGGGCATTGTCAATGGCGAAGACTTCCAGATTGTCTACACCGACACCCCGGGCATCGTCAACCCCCACTACAAACTCCACGAGTCTATGATGGGCTTTGTCCACTCGGCACTTCAGGATGCCGACCTCTTCCTGTTGGTCACCGAGATGGGTGAGACGCTGAAAAACCAAGAGGTGCTGCAGCAGGTGATACACAGCAACACCCCCATCATCCTTGTCGTCAACAAGATTGACCTCTCCGACCAGGCGACTGTCGAGGACAAGATGGCCTATTGGAAACAGCAGATACCCCAAGCCATCGTCGTGCCTGCATCGGCCACACAGCGGTTCAACATCGACACCATCTTCCACCATATCATCAACTTGCTGCCCGAGAACCCTCCCTATTTCCCCAAAGACGAACTTACCGACCGAAGCATGCGTTTCTTTGTGTCGGAGATTATCCGAGAGAAACTGTTGCTTTACTACAAGAAGGAAATCCCCTATGCCTGTCAGGTGGTGATAGACGGATATGAAGAGAAAGAACACATCGACAACATCCGTGCCGTCATCTATGTCGAGCGGGAGTCGCAGAAAGCCATCGTCATTGGCCACCAAGGACAATCGCTCAAGCGTGTGGGCATCGAGGCTCGCAAGGACATCGAGGAGTTCAGCGGCAAACGGTGTTTCCTGGATCTTCATGTCAAAGTGATGAAAGACTGGCGTAACAACGAGAACGCCCTCCGTCAGTTTGGCTACGAAGCCCAATGACCCGTATACTAAAACATGCTTCTTGGCGTTATCAATAATTCATTTGTTTAACCGACACCGACGATGGAACTGACGATACTTATCTGCTTCTTGGCTTATACCGCCTTGCTATTCCTCATCATGTGGCTCACTTCTCGCAAGGCCAACAACGACACCTTCTTTCGGGGCAACCGCAAGTCGCCGTGGTTTGTGGTCGCTTATGGCATGTTGGGAGCGTCCCTGTCGGGAGTCACCTTTATGTCGGTGCCTGGCGGCGTCTATTATGGCGACTTCACCTATATGCCGTTGGTGTTTGGCTATGTCATCGGCTATGCCGTCATCGCCTTTCTGCTGCTGCCGCTGTACTACAAGCTGAATCTCACATCCATCTACAGTTACCTCGACCAGCGGTTTGGCGGCGCCTCCGAACGGACGGGAGCCATCTTCTTTATCCTCAGCCGCTTGATGGGGTCGGCGTTGAGGATGTACCTTGTGGTCTTTGTCCTCTACGAGTTTGTGTTCAAATACTGGGGCATCCCCTTCTGGGTGCCCGCCGTCATCTTTATCGCCATCATCCTGTTGTACACTTTCCGAGGCGGTATCAAGACGGTGGTGTGGACAGACACCCTGCAAACCACCTTCCTCCTGTTGGCGGCCATCATTACGGTCGTCGCCATCCTCAACCGACTCGACCTCTCGCTGGGCGAGTTGCTCCGTCAGTCGGCCAACGAGGGATACACTCGTGTCTTCGAGACCGACCCCCATCTGCCCAAGTATTACTGGAAGCAAATCCTTGCAGGGGCATTTATCACCATCACCATGACAGGATTGGATCAAGACATGATGCAGAAAAACCTTACCTGCAAGAATTTGCGTGATGCCCAGAAAAATGTGTTGACATCCAGTTTGTTGTTTGTTGTTGTCAATATCATTTTCCTTTGTCTTGGTGCAGCGCTGCTCACCTATGCCAGCAGCACGGGTTATGCACTTCCTGTCAACGAGACAGGTGTTGTGGTGGCCGACAAGATATTCCCATCCATCGCCTTCTCGTTCAGTTCGTTCACGGCAGTCGTCTTTGTGTTGGGTATGGTGGCGGCGGGCTATTCCAGCGCCGACGGCACCCTGACGGCGTTGACCACCACGTTCTGTTACGATTTCCTCCATTTCGACCGCAAAGAGGGAATGAGCGAACAGCGGCAGCTCCGCGTCCGTCGTTGGGTGCATGTCTCCTTTGCCCTTGTCTATCTGCTGGTCATCATCGCGTTCCGACCCTTCCACAACCAGTCGCTTATCGACACCCTTTTTGACATCGCAGGCTTCACCTATGGCCCGTTGTTGGGCATGTATGCCTTCGGTCTGTTCACCAAACGGACGGTCAACGACCGTTGGGTGCCTGTGGTGGCTGTGTTGTGTCCTGTCTTCTGTTACATATTGAAGAAGCACTCCGTCGAATGGCTCTGGGGTTATCGCTTCGGCTTTGAACTGTTGCTGCTCAACGGATTGCTGACGTTCATCGGATTGTTAATCGTGTCACGTAAAACAAATATCTCTAAACAATGAAGCAAAAATACCACGTTCGTTTTTTGATTCTCCTCACTTTGGCATCCACCTTGTTCTCTTCGTGTATGGTGGATTATAAACTCTATTCCACTCGGAGCAGACCTTCGAATCAGATTCCTGGCGGTTTTGTCTATGCCCTGCCGCGTACCCAGGTGCGTGTGGGAGTGACGTTCGACAAGGTCGACTACAGCTGCGCCCCCTATTGGCAGTTTGCTGGCGAGATGCTCGGGTTGAAAGGGGTGAACGTCGACTCGGTCTTCTCCATCCATTCCATCGAGATAGCCACCTACAACATCGCCGACCCCGACCTCTATTACTTTGTCGACCCAGGTCATACCGCTGTCACGATAGACAATCGCGGTTTGCTGCGTTCCATCGGCGTGGGCGATGTTGACCAACGACTGTTAGCCGAACCCGACCAGAAGAAGCCTAACGATGCGACACCCTACACGGTGTTGTTCGAGAAGGCGATACAAGACCCTGTGTTCAACCTCTACAACCGTACCGACACATTCTATGTCCGCAACGACCCCCCAGGACGTCCGTCGCTCATCGTCACCAAGAAAGACACTCGGTCGCTCCGTCAGCGGGCTTTGGCTGTCGCCGAGCAGATAGAGCAGATTCGGGTCAAGCAGCAGGAACTGCTCTTTGGCGAGTATGATGGCGACTACAATGCTGTCACGTTGCAGTACCTGTATCAGCAGTTGGAGAAACAAGAACAGTTGCTTATCGAGCAGTTTGTGGGTCGCACCACCACCGAGACGGTCTATTTCGACATCGACCCGATGAGCGACAAAGAGCACCTCTCGTCCCAGACCTACGACCTCTTCCGTTTCAACGCCAAGCAGGGTATTGTCGACTCCACCGTCGCCGACGCTACGGTTGTCCGTTGTAACATTACTTGTGTCAAGAGCAACCAAAAGACGCTCAATTTTGTACGTTTCCGCACCGGTCCTGTCACCGAGGGTTCGTTCATGGATTTGCACACCTTCAAATACCGTATTCCCGAGACGGCAGATGTCAGCGTCTTCAGCGACCAGTTCCGTTTCAACCGACAGGTGAAAATCTCCCAATTCGGCACCATCGCCACCCTTCCTTACGGAAAATACAAAGCGCTTTTCGACCCCAACACCAGCGACCTTATCTACTTCGACATCAAATAGTCAAGCATCGTCATGAACTTCTATGTGACCATTCTTGGATCGGGAGCCGCCATCCCCACGTTGGGACGGCATTGCAGCGCCCAAGTGGTGAACATCAATGGTTGTCACATGATTGTCGACTGTGGCGAGTCTACCCAAAACCAGTTGCGTGCCACGCGGCAGAAAATGCAAGCCTTTGACACCATCTTCATCTCCCATCTACATGGCGACCATATCTTCGGGCTTCCGGGCTTGTTGGCATCGATGCACCTGTGTGGTCGCACGGAGGCTGTGGACATCTATGCCCCGAAGGGATTGAAACGGGCGATGGATGTGCTGTTCGAAATCAGCGATACGCGATTGGGGTATGCCTTGAACATCCATGAATTGGAACTTGACGAACCCACGGAGATATTCTCCAACAAGAAATGCCGCGTCACCGCTTTCCCGTTGTTCCACAGCGTTCCCTGTTACGGCTATCGCTTCGAAGAGACGGTGGCGGGACGGGGGCTCCTTCCTGGGGTACGCGAACGCTATCAGTTGGCTCCCGTTGACATCGAGCTGCTCAAGCAGGGGAGAGACCTGACCCTTCCAGACGGTACGGTGGTGCCCAACCAGCAGCTTACCCATCCTCCCCGTCGTCCGCTCAGTTACGCCTACTGCTGCGATACGGCTTACACAGAAACCATATTGCCCGCCATTCAAGGGGTCGACCTCCTCTGTTTGGAGAGCACTTTCGACCATACGTTGACCGATTTGGCCGAGCAACGCCGCCATTGCACCGCCCAACAAGCGGCACAGTTGGCACAAAGGGCAGAGGTCAGGAAACTAATGCTTACCCATTTCTCGGCTCGCTACAAGGTCATTGAGGAGTTGATGAGCGAGGCACAGGCGGTATTCCCCAATACCATTGCTGCCCAAGACGGAGAGGTGATTACGGTGGATCGTAAATGACAAACAAAGAAAGAAAACAATGTCCAAAGGATTATTAACGGTACTGATGCTCGTGGTGAGCAACGTCTTCATGACTTTTGCATGGTACGGCAATCTGAAACTGCAACAAATGAAGCTGATTACCGATTGGCCGCTCATTCTTATCATACTGGTGTCGTGGGGAATGGCCTTCTTTGAGTACACTTTCATGATTCCCGCCAACCGTATCGGCTCGCAAATCAACGGGGGGCCATATAACCTTATGCAACTCAAAGTGATTCAAGAGTCGGTGTCGCTTATCGTCTTCACCCTGATTGTCGCCTTGGTGTTCAAGACCGAGCAACTCCGATGGAACCACTTGGTGGCATTCCTGTTGATTGTCGCCGCGGTATTCTTTGCATTCCTCAATCCCAAGAAATGACGCTGCCATGAAGAGAACGAAATATCTGTTGCTGTTTTTTGCCGTGTTGCTGCTGCACTCTTGTGTCGTCAAGGCACCGCAAAAGTGTACGCTCGACCGATGGCGTTTCTCTTACTGTGATACCTCTTATCCCGCCAAAGTTCCTGGTTGCATCCATGCCGATTTGCTGTCGAATCAACTAATACCCGACCCCTATTATGGCACCAACGAAGACAGCGTGCAATGGGTCAGCGATTCTGTCTGGACGTATTACACCCGTGTATCCAACCGTCAGTTGCGGAGGATGATTCGACGCTATCATCATCTCGATTTGGTGTTCGATGGATTGCAGACACATGCGGCTGTCCGCTTCAACGACAGTTTGGTGCTCACCGCCGACAATATGTTTCGCCAATGGAGGGTGTCGGTTACAGAAAAAATGCTGTCCGATGACGACAGTTCGGTAATCAGCATCACCTTCACCCCGACCAAACAATACAACCAATCGGTTGCCGATACGTTGGGTTATGGTCATCCCGACATTCGTGCCTTCAGTCGCAGCGCTCCCTATCAGGAGGGGTGGGATTGGGGTCCACGATTGGCTACTTGCGGTATTGTCCAACCTGTTTATCTTGAAGGCTCGAATGGAGCGCGTATGACAGAGAGTTGGGTGCGTTGTGGCGACGGACAGGCGAAAGCCTATGCTGTCGTGGTATGCGACCAACCCACTACTGCCACCATGACTGTCCGCACCCTTCATCTGGGTACCCGTAAACAGAAGAAACAAGAGGAGCAGGTGGAACTGGTTGCAGGAGAAAACATCATCGAAAGGACGTTGGTCGGCACATTTGGCGACACGGGTGAATATCGGGCGATGGTTCAGTTGAAACTCCCTCGTCACGACAAACAATACCAAGAGTCGTCGTTCTACAACGTCGAAATCAATCCGCATCTCTTTGACCACGACAGTACGCAACTGGTCTTCTACCACACCATCCCCTTTGCCCAAGGAACCAATTGGATTCCGCTCCACACTTTCCCCTATGGCGACCGACAGAGAGACCGCTACCGCCAATTGTTGGAGGCTGCCAAAGAGCAGGGCTGCAACATTATCCGTATATGGGGCGGTGGCATCTACGAGCCCGACTGCTTCTTTGAGTTGTGTGACCAGTTGGGCATCAAGGTGTGGGTCGACTTTGTCTTTGCAGGTGCTTTCTATCCCTCCGACAGCGTTTTCCTTCACAACATCCGTCAAGAAGCGGAACAACAAGTACGCCGATTGGCTCGCTTCAGTTGCGTCACCCTGTGGTGCGGCAACAACGAGGTGAGCAACGGGTGGAACGACTGGGGATGGCAGAAGCAGTTTGGCTATTCGAAAACCCAGCAGAAATCAATCGAACAGTCGATAAGCACTATTTTCGATTACAATGGTGTCTTGCATCAGGCGGTGAAGAAGTATATGCCCGACGGGTTCCCCTATTGGCCATCGTCGCCCTCATTTGGATGGGGTCATCGCGAATGCGACTCGGTGGGCGACAGCCACTACTGGGGCGTTTGGTGGGGAGAGCTGCCTTTCGAGATGTATCGCGAGCATGTGGGTCCCATGATGTCGGAATATGGATTCCAAAGCTATCCACAGATGTCGACCATCGAGGCATTCTGTCCCGACACGCAACGTTACCTTGACTCGCCTGTAATGCGAAACCACCAAAAGCACGGCAGGGGCAGGGAGATTATTGCCAAAGCCATCCGTCAGTACTATGGTGTCGACCCCTCGGCACTCACCCTTCCTCAGTTTGTCTACTATTCCCAGTTGGTGCAGGCTTATGGCATGGGCATGGGATTGGAGGCGCACCTGATGCGTCGTCCCCATTGCAAAGGCAGCCTCTACTGGCAACTCAGCGACAGTTGGCCGGTAGCGTCGTGGAGCTGTATCGATTTCTATAACAACCGCAAGCCCTTCTTCTATGCTGCCCAACGACTGATGGCCGATGGAGCCATTTGGGTGGAGCCAGCTGTTGAAGCCGAACGGGTCATCGCCAGTTCGTTGCCCTACGGTACCGCCTACCATCAGTACAGTCGTCGTACGGTACGCATAAGGACAGAACATAAAGGGGTCGATGTGGTGTTGAAGGATTTCTTGGGACAGGAACTCGACCGACGTCATTTTGCCACCACCGATTTTACCTACACCCCGCCTGCCGATGCCGACCTGAGCCGCTGCTATCTGTCGCTCGACAACGGCAAGCAACGCCGTTGCTATTTCTTTGTCCACCCGTCGCAGTTGGCTCTTTCTTCGGCACCTTACCAGTTGTGGTGGCAACGTAAAGGTGGCGACTACAAGGTGTTCCTTACCAGTCCTGTGTTGATGAAGGATGTGGTGTTGTCGGCACGTCGTTCTGATGCTGACGTCGAGCGACCGCATGTCCACGGCAACTTCAGCGACAATTATGTTGACCTTGAGCCTGGTGACACCTTGCAAGTGACGTTCCATCCGAGTGAGTCGCTCAAGCATGACGGAGTTACCGACAGTCTTGTTTTTGAAATCTTCCACCATATAGAACCCACCCGATGATACAACTGATAGAAAAATATTTCCCTGAACTCACGCCACTGCAACGACAACAGTTTTCGGCTATGCCAGCCCTCTATGAGGATTGGAACGCCAAGATAAATGTCGTCTCGCGTAAGGATATGGACAATTTTGTGGAGCATCATGTGCTTCACAGCCTTGCCATTGCCAAAGTAATGCGGTTTCTTCCTGATGCCCAAGTGCTGGATGTTGGAACAGGTGGCGGATTTCCTGGCATACCGTTGGCTATCCTCTTCCCCGAGACACAGTTCCATCTGGTCGATTCCATCGGCAAGAAGATACGGGTGGTGAACGATGTGGCACAGCAGTTGGGATTGCAGAATGTTCGTGCCGAGCAGATTCGTGCCGAGGAACTTCGCCAAAAGTATGACTTTGTCGTCAGTCGTGCCGTCACCGACTTGAACCAGTTTGTCAAATGGGTGCGAGGACGTTTCACTTCGCATCAACGTCACATCTTGCCCAATGGCATCCTCTACCTGAAGGGGGGCAACCTGAAACAGGAATTGGCTCCTTTTGGAAGGCAAATCACCCTATATCCCATCGATGAGTTTTTCGACGAGCCTTTCTTTGAGACCAAAATGGTGATACACTTGCCGATGGATGCACGATAATCCGAGTGAAAAAAGACGGGAATGAAAAAATAATAGCACAATCAAAAAAAAGTGTATTTTTGCATTGCCAATAAAAAAGAGTAAACAAATAAAACAAAAAAGAAAACAATATGAAACTTAGAAAATTAGTCCTTCCAGTACTGGCAGCCGTTATGATGGCTTTTGTTGGATGTACTCCCGAGCCTGCTGCTATTATCGACACCTACTATGTGACTGTCGAACCAGGTGAATGGAGCAAAAATGCCGACATGGGTTATTATTTCCATGAGACACAATTGCCAGCCATCACCAACCATGTGATTGACAACGGGGCTGTATTCTGCTATTATATTGACAACTATGGCTACGACAATCTGATGCCTTATGTCTATCCTTACACCGACGACAACGGTGACCTCTTCTGGCAGAACATCCGTTACGATCTCACGACGGGTCAAATCACCTTCATCATTCAGGAAAGCGATATGTACACTGGTGGTGCTGTCAACTCCCGAATGAAGTTCAAGGTGAGTATCATGTACAATCGGCAATAAACACTTCGTCGTTGTATAAAAGACAAGATATGAGATAAATAACAATGGGGCGGCGGTCAGTAGCAAAATATTGACTTCCGCCCTTTTAGTTTGTCAACAGGTATCAATCATCCGATAATTATCCATAACAAATTGTGTTTGCGATGAAAACGAAAGCCCTCATACTTGCGTTGCTCTTGACCCTGGCAGGGATGAATGCACATGCTCAGCAACAGATGAGCATCGAGGCCACGTTGGGCGACTCGTCGTTTGTGAGCCTGTTGACTTGTGGGCCTGGCGATGAGTTCTACACCACCTTTGGCCATACGGCATTGCGTGTGTGTGACTCGACGATAGGGCTCGACGTGGTATATAACTACGGCACTTTCAGTTTCAGTGACGGGTGGCTGTTCTACCTCCGTTTTGCCAGGGGCGATATGCGTTACCGTCTGAGCCGTTATTCGATGGATGGTTTTCTATACGAGTATTTCGGTGAAGGTCGCTGGGTCGAAGAACAGGTGTTAGACTTGACGTTGCAAGAACGAAACAACCTGTTGACGATGTTGGAGGTCAACTATCTGCCCGAATACCGTTACTATCAGTACGACTTCTTCCGTGACAACTGTGCAACAAGGGTACGCGACATGATATGCCAGTCGCTCATTCATCGCAAGTGGGGAGGCGAACAACCAACGACCGCCAAGGACAACGAGAGTTATCGCAGTTTGATTTACCCCTATATGGAGGACAACCTGCTGTGGTGGCGTTTCGGCTTGGATGTGATACTGGGATACAATACCGACATGCCCTGTAGCACATGGGAATATATGTTTGCCCCCAACGAGTTGATGAACCAGATGGACACGGCTGTCATGAGCGACACGGGTCGTCCGCTTTGCAAGGAACGACACCAGTTGCTGGCTCAGGGTAGGGAAGGCCCTGCCAAGAGCGTCAGCCCCACGTTGGTCTTTTGGCTTTTGGCGTTGGTGGTGGTTGTGTTGACTTATTGGGAGTGGCATAAGGGTTTGAAACTGCGTTGGCTCGACATCATTCTCTTCTTGGCAGCCGCATTGGTGTCGGTGCTCATCATCTTCCTTTGGTTTTTCAGCATTCATTACTGCACCCGACCCAACTGGAATCTGTTGTGGGCCAGTCCGTTGTTCTTCTATTTCCTCTTTGCCGGACGGCGGAGCAACCCATGGGTGGTGCTGCTGCAAATGCTGTTGCTTTTGGTGGTGATATCCGGTATGTTGTGGATGCCGCAGCAGTTCAACGTGGGGGTGTTGCCGCTTTGCTTCATCCTGTTTGTCAGGTTGACCAGCTTGTTGCGTAGATAGTGAATCAAATGTAAAAATGAATCATAAACATAAATAACGAATGAAAAGGTCATATTTATTGTTGCTATTGATGATTGCCTTTGTGGGAGGATTGGCAGCCCAGACCCAGAAAAAGGATGATTTGGTCAATCGCTACAAAGGACACCATCAGTTGGTGCTCTATGATAGCACACGGGTGGTGATGGAAGAGTCGGGGCTAAGCCATGTGTACAACCACCAGCGAATCAAAATGCTTGACTGGACGGGTTGCAAAAACAACAATGTCATCACCATCGACTACGACCCACTCTCGGCCTACGTAGAGTTTTTGGATGTGAAAATCCGTCGTGCCGACGGAAGCGTCGAGGTGGTATATGACAAGAAAAAGAACCGCGGCCGTGTTTACGACTATGTGGCGCCCGCCCGATTGATTTACTGGGGTGCCAGCCAGAAGATGGTAGAGGTGGGACATCTTAATCCCAATGACGAGCTGGACTTTCGCACCTATCGCAAAGGCTACACCTATGCCTTGTTGGCCGATGGCGACGACGATGCCCGTTACATCCCACCGATGAAAGGCCATTTCTACGATATCGTCCCCTTCTGGTCCAAATATCCAGTATGGATAAAGAGTTATGAAATCAGCGTGTTGTCCCACAAAAACCTGCGTTATGTGGTGTACAATGGCAATCTGACGACCAACATGGACATTGTCGACGACCGAATGATATATCGCTTTGTGAAGCATGACATCATGCCCATCAAGCCCGAACCCGCCATGGTGGCCAACAACGATTTTGAGTGCAAGTTGATATTGACCACGGCACCCGATTGGGAGTCGAAATCGATGTGGTTCTATGGCGTCAACGAGGATTACGGCTCGTTCAATACCACCCCCGAAGTTACGGCCAAGGTAAAGGAATTGCTGGAAGATGCCAAAGACGAGCAGGACAGCATCAGCATCCTGACCCACTGGGTGGCTGACAATATCCGCTATGCAGGTATCAGTATGGGAGAAGGCGAGGGCTATACCCTTCATAGTGCACAGATGAACTTCACTGACCGCTGTGGCGTCTGCAAGGACAAAGCCGGCATGTTGGTGGCTATGCTGCGTGCCGCAGGTTTCGAGAGCTATGCCTGCATGACGATGGCTCACGAACGTATCGAGGACATCCCAGCCGATCAGTTCAACCACAGTGTCTGTGTGGTGAAACATCGCAACGGCGAGTATGAGCTGCTTGACCCCACTTGGGTGCCCAATGTGCGTGAGTTGTGGTCGAGTGCCGAGCAGCAACAGGGCTACCTCATGGGGCTGCCCGAGGGTGCCAAGATGATGTACACCCCTGTGTCGTCACCCGAGAACCACTATATCCGCATCTATGACACTTGTGAGGTGCGTCGTGACGGCTCTATCCGTGGCACCCTTACTATCACGGCTGAGGGACAAAGCGATGCTGCTGTACGCGGCGTGTTCCGTAGCCGTATGTCCGAATGGGCATCCAACCTTGAGATGGAGATGCTTCGTATCGACCCACGTGTCGTTGTCCGCAAGGTGACACATACCGACAACGACCGTTACTTGGAGCAGCCAGTGTCGATCACCTATGAATACGAGATTCCCGACTATGCGATGTTCCAAGGCGAATACGCCCTCATTACCCCTATCACGGGTCACGACTTCTTCCGTCGTGCCATGGGACACCTCTATTTCGACGACAACTTGAAGACTCGTCAGTATGGTTTTGCCGACCGTTGCTCACGGTTGGTCGAGACACATGACTATATTGTTTTGCCCTATCGCTATCGAATGTTGTTCCCGAGCGACAAGGCCAATAACTTCAAAGAGACCTACCACCGTTCGTACCAAGGAAATAACGCTTGTTATTCCGCCGACTACAATCTTGACAGAAAGAATTTCTTGATGACTTTCGACCAACAGGTTCGCTTTGAGCAGCGTGTCTATGAGGCTGACGATTGGGAGGACTTCCGTCAAGTGGTGAAGATGCACAAAATGGCAGCCAACGAGGTGCTGCTGGTAAAATAGTATGGAACAAGAAATACGGAAATAGAAATGAAACCATATCGATATATCGCGTTGGCCCTTATGGCCATGATGACGCTGGGTTTGAAGGCACAGGAGTTGCAGCCCGACGCTCGTTATAAACTGATTCGTGAGTCGTACACCATCAACGACGACGGCACCTCGGATATCCAATACCGCAAGGAACTCACCCTCTATCGCAACCGTGCCATCACAGCCTATGCCGACAAGGGAGAGACCTTCATCATGTACAACCCCGCTTTCGAGACCCTTACCATCAACGAAAGCTATACCATGCGTGCTGACGGCTCCAAGGTGGAGACCCCCAAGAATGCCTTCATCGACCAACTGCCGAGCGAGTGTACCCGTTGCGGACGCTTCAACGGTCTGCGAGAGATGGCCATCGTCCATACCGCCCTCGAACCCAACTGCTCCATTGTGCTGGATTATACCATCCATCGGCTCCATCCTTGGTTCGACTTGGTCATCAACATGCAGAAAGACTGCCCTGTCGACCGTTACGAACTGACGTTCGCCTATCCGTCGGACACCAAGATCTATTCCAACTATGAACCGAAGGATGGCAGCAATATGAGCCAGACGGGATTTTCTGTTGTACGGGAAGACATCCCACAGTCATGGGTCGACCCCTATCTGCCTGACAATGTTGCCAACTCATATCAGGTGCGTTTCTGCCATCTCCCCGAGTATACCTATAATCAGACCTCTTATATCCCAGGAGCCAAGCAACTG
>CAJOQB010000166.1 GCA_905236405.1 uncultured Bacteroidales bacterium | reverse complement strand
AGGCCACGCTGCCGTCGGTGCAAACAGGGGTAATGGAGACCATATAAGCCGTGTCGTCGACAAGGCCGGTAAGCACCAGCTCAGGGTCGGTGACGGTGACGGTCGTCGGACTGACAAGGCTGTCGGAGGCATAGCCGTAACTCACAGTGTAGCTGTCGGGGGCATAGCCAAACGCCGGGTCGGTAGCCCATGTGATGCGGGCTGCCGAAGCGGTAACAGCTACATTATGCGATACAAGGGGAGGACAGGTGGGAGCCACACTGAGGGTGATGTCGTCCACATAGGCGGCGTTGTAGCTCGAAGCGGGCTGCGGGAACTTGATGGCGACACAGCCGTGAGGACCGGTGTAGGTGCCCAGCAGCACCTCGTGGTGGGCATAGGTGGTGGAGGCGTTGGTGTAGACGGCCTGCACCGGCACAAAACTGCTTGCATCGGCCGGATTGGTCATCACACCCACGATACCGTAGGAACTGTAGCTGGTGGAGGTGGAGCGCATCCAGAAGTCCAGCTTCAGGGCGTTGACGGGGTACAGCGTCGAGTCGGTCATCGGCAAGATGGCATACTGGTCGGCATAGGTACCGGCCGTGATGTAGGTGTAGAAGCGCATAGCCTGGGTGCCGCTGTGGGCATAGGTGCTGCTATTGTAGACAATGGGGTAGCCCGAGTAACTGGTGCTGGTGCCCACATTGTGGTAGTTCCAGCAGGGGGGCAGGTTGTTCACCGCCACCGAAGTAGTAGTGGCACCGGTCACACCGTCGAAGTTTTCGGTATAGGGCAGGCTGTCGATGAGGGTGCACATCGTGCGGAAGTCGGTAGCGGTGACAAAGCTGGTGTCATCGTATCCACAGATAGCACGCACACGGACATTGTAAGGCGTGTTAGCGGTGAGTGTGTCAAGCAACACAGGGCTATAGACACTTTCCCAGGCGCCTCCGTTGATGCTCATCTCCCACTCGGTCTCGGAACCGCCGGCGGTCCAGGTAAGGGTGGCGTCGGTGGCAGTGATACCCGTGACGGTCAACGCCGTGGGTTGCGGGCAAGAGAGTTGTGTAAAGACGATATTGTCCACCGCAGCCGGCGGGGTGGTGCCGCTGCTGGCGTCGTTGGCCCACATGAAGATCAAGACATAGGAACCGGCAGTGAGGCTGGGGGTAGCCGTCAAAGTTTGCCAACTGGTCTGCAGATTCATCTTGCCTCCAAGATCAACCCAACCTGTGGGGGTGACGGGGTTGGGATAGACGTAGTTGTAGGCGCTGTTGTTGCCGTCGGGCGTATGGCCGGCCGAGAGGCTGCTTATTGCCGAGGCAGGGGCTATCCAGGCACGCAGATAGTCATAGTTGCTCTCACCATTGGCCTTCCAATCGAAACTGACGGCATATTGGCCAGAATCTGTGATGGAGAAGGGTCGGTAGGCATAGCTGAACTGGGTGGCTGAAATGTTGTAGGCATTGGTGGTGCCATTGTCGTTAGAAATATAAAGACTGTTGGTACCGCCATTGTTGGTGGCAGAGCCGATATACCATTTGTTGGTAGCGTCGTTAATGAAAGTCCAAGCAACATCATCAGTGGCTTCAAAGCCTGTAGTGTAAGGGAAAGTGTTGACTGCGTCAGCAATGGTGGAGAAGATGAAGGTAGTAGTGTCACTCGTCTCATTGTTACCACAGTCGGTCCACACCATAATCATGTAGCCGGTGCTGGCAGTGAGGTTAGAAAAAGTAATCGAGTTGGTAGTGGCAGTTCCAGAGGTGCCATTGCCAGCAAGCACGTCGGCCACTGTACCCCAAAGGATGCCATAGTTGCCGTTGGCATCGCCGGCCCAAGCCAAAGAGGCTGAATCACTGCTCACACTTGTGAGATGCAGGTTGCTGGGGGCGAAACAGTTCGAACAGGGGTTAGCCATTGAGAAGATGGTACCTGATGAAGGTTCGTTGACGGTGAAGAGCAATACACCATTGGCATTGTAAAACCAGATAGTGACCTCACCGTCATAGTCGCCTTCAGTCCAGACAAAACTGATAGGCGAGTTGCTGACAGTGACCATAGTCGAATCGTAGAACGGACCACCGCTGCCATGATCAGTGTTGGGAGCAGCCCATGTAATGACAGTTGTACCTCCCTGAACCACCGATAGAACGCCATCATTCCAACCATCGCCGTAGCTGTCTTCGCCGACGATTTTAATCTGGCAGGTAGTCTGAGCCACAAGGGTTGATGTCAAAGCCATGAACACGGCCAGGAGCATCAGAATTGATAATTTCTTCATCATGATGGTTTATTTTTAGGTTAATAATTCTATTTCAGCGGCCTGCACAAAAAAGGCCGGAAATTCAACTTGCAAAGTTAGAGATTATTTTTGATTTTTGCAAGTTTTTAGCACTTTTTTAACATATCACCCCCTGTCAACACCCTCCCAACATTCACTGTTCTTATGTTGT
>CAJOQB010000165.1 GCA_905236405.1 uncultured Bacteroidales bacterium | reverse complement strand
GTGGCAGTCTCACCTACTCCTTCGCCATCCCTCAACCCAAGCAACTCAAACCCTTTGACAAGACGAAGGCGTTCCAGAACAAGAATCTCAAAATCATCAAGGAGTTCAACGTCTACACCCAACCCAAGTCGCTCTCCTTCTCCACTGAGGTGTACCGCGATATCGAGTCAACACTGCTCCGCAACAAGAGTGCCGCACTCATCATCATGAACCCCACATACTACAAACAGTTCACCTGGCGGCGCAACTATGGTCTCGCTTACGATCTCTCTCGTGGCATCCGTATCAACTACGACGCCGTAGCCAACGCCCGCATCGACGAGCCACCTGGACTGGTCACCACACACTCCGGAATCGACTCCATCTGGAACTCCATTCTCACAGGCGGCACTATGGAGAACTACAACCATAACCTCAATGTCACATGGAATGTTCCCCTTAACAAACTGCCCTACCTCGAATTCCTCAGCATGCCCCTCACCTATCGGGCCAACTACACCTATCTCGGAACATCCATCGCATTAGCATCGCAAGGCAGCCATATCCAAAACTCCTACTCCTTCAACGGAGGTCTCACTGGCGACTTCACCAAACTCTACAACAAAGTGCCTCTGCTCAAAAAAGCCAACGCCCGTCGACCCAACAAGAAAAACGACAAGAACGACAGCCAACGCAAAGACAAAGACCGCAACAAAGTCGACGAGAAACGCGGCCTCGACAAAGACACTCGCCGTACCGCAGAGGATGCCCGTGTCGCCGACTCGCTCCGCAAAGCCGAGATGAAAGAGAAACTGGTCGAATTAGGATACTTCGGTCTCCGCATTGTCACCGCTGTCAAGGATATCAACGCCCAGTTCAACCAGTCCTCCGCACGAACCATTGCCGGCTACATGGGCGAGGCCACCATCTTCGGTCTTGACCCGCAATCGTTATGGACACCGGGGCTCCCCTTTGTCTTGGGTAGTCACAACGATATTGTCGAAAACCTGCGGTACAACGACCTGCTCAGCCACGACACCCTCATGAACGACCCCTCTTATGCCAACACGAACCGCATCATTTCCGTACGGTCCAAGCTGGAGCCCATTCGCGATTTGATTATCGATATCAACATGGCGCAGAACAGTTCCAGCAACGAGCAATACTACTATAAATACTTAACCTCAACCAATCGAGTCGAAGGACCCTTGTCCTATACTATGAACGGTTCCTACACCTCCTCCATCTGGAGCTTCCGCACCGCTTTCATCGACCCCGACGTCCTCTACCAGCAGTTCCTTGACAACCGCATCATCATCGCCAACCGATTGGCCGAAGCCAATCCCGACCCCTATAGCCATACTCTTGTCCAAGACTCCATGACTGGACAGTGGTTCCCCGCAGGCTACAGTGCCAACCAATCCACCGTCCTGCTGACCGCCTTCTTAGCCACCTATTTGGGCGAAGATGCCTCCAAACGTTCCTTCAGTCCTTTCCTAAAGATACCGCTGCCCAACTGGGATATCAAATACAACGGGTTGTCCAAGATTCCTTTCTTCCAGCAGTGGTTTACCCAAATCAATATCCAACACCGCTATTCCTCCACCTACACCATTGCCAGCTACTACACTGACGCAGCCATCAGTGCCTTCATCAACGACTACGACTATGGGCTCGAGTCGGTACTCAACGCCACTGGCGACTATATCGCACCCATCTCCATGGACGGAGTTGTCATCACCGAGCAATTCAACCCCTTGCTCAAACTCAACGTCAACATGGTCAACAGCCTTCAGTTCAATCTCTCCGTACAGAAAAACCGCACACTCAACCTTAGCTTCGCCAACAACCAACTGACCGAGACCACACGCGACGGTGTCACCCTCGGCATAGGCTATCGTTTCAAGGATGTCGTCATACATATCAAGACAGCAGAAAAGACACACGAACTGAAGAACGACCTTATCCTCAACTTTAATCTCACATACACTGACAACAAGACCTTGATCCGTCGCATCAACCAAGGCTCCACCGACGGACAGGTCACCAGTGGCTCCAAAGTATGGATTGGTGAAATCGATGCCGACTATGCCGTCTCACAGCAACTCACTCTCCGTCTCTTCATCCAGACCAATATCAACCAGCCTTATATCTCCTTCCTCACCGCCACCACCAAGGGCGGCCTCTCTCTCCGCTTCAACTTTTAGATATCTTTTTTTTGCCATTTCACTCAACTTGTGTATTTTTGCACTTCAAACAAACACAACCATCAAAAGGAAAAGGATGCTAACAATGAGAAAGATAATACTATTATTTCTTTTGGTCACTCTGATACCGCTATGCAACATCAATGGACAGACGCTGCTGTCTGAGGATTTTTCGAACGGTATTCCCAGTGACTGGACAATGTTCGGCGACGACAACGTGGCTTACAATCCTTCGTACCGTCAGCCTTGGGTGCTAAACACCCAACGAGGCAATAACGCTCCCTGTGCTGCCAGCACATCGTGGTTCAACAGTGTGAACCAGGCCGACCGATGGTTGATAACTTCGGGGATGACGATTCCTGCAACGGGATACAAACTGATATTTGACGTTGCCGCCTTGGAGGATGCCTACCCCGACGGAATTGCTGTACGTATTTCGACACAAGGCAATACAGACCGCAGCATGTTTGAGGACACAGCAGTGTTCTCGGTGGCACGCTGCAGTTCGAATTGGACAGAATACACAATTGACTTGTCAGCCTATGCAGGCAAAAGCATCCACATCGCTTTTGTGCAGCAGTCGTTAGACATGAACTTGATAATGATTGACAACATCTTTGTGGGCATCCCTGCCGCCAACGCTTTGTCGCTACGACAACTGTACATACCCAGCAGCTGCCAGTTGAACACACCTGTCGAGTTACGAGGCAGGGTGGTGAACACGGGAACTGCCAACCTGACGAGTTTCGGTGTACAGTACACAGTGAATGGCGTTCTGCGGGGAGAGAACTATGTCAGCAACATCAACATCCCCCACGGAGGAAGCTATACGTTCACCTGTTCGCCCAACTTCAGCTCGTCGGTGATGGACAAATACCATATCGTTGTATCCGTCCACCATCCCAACGGTACGGACGACGACATCAGCGACAACAGCATGGAGGGTGATATCGTAGTGTTCGACAGTGCCCTGTTGATGCCTCGCACCAATCTGGTGGAACTGATGCTACTCGACTCGTGCGGCAGCTGCCCTGGAGCATGGCAACAGGCAGAGATGGCAATCGAGCGAGCCGAGGGCGACTATCTGATGCTGGCTCACCATGGCGGTGCCGGCACCGATGCTTTGACTGTCGAGGATGACACTTGGTTGGACAGCCTGTACAACAGTCCCAACCGTTTTGTGCCTGCCATTGCCTACAACCGTGCCCGTCTCTCGCCACTGTTCCCTGGCCCTTGGACAGGAGTGAGTTCGACGATGGACGAACTGACCGACATGATGAACAACGGAAACGCTCTGCCTAACTTCCTTTATATGCAGTGGAACAACGCCGTGTTTGACGAAACAACCCGTACTTTCACTGGCTCGCTGTCGGGCCACTTTACCTATAGAGCACCTTATGCCAACCCGAAACTGGACATCTATCTTGTGGAGGACAGTGTGCTGATGCCACAAGCCACGGCCAGCGGATGGAACAGGAGTTACCGTCACGCCCAAGTGTCGCGGGGTGTGGTGTCCACGTTGCCCATCATGGGAAATAACTCGTTCCAACACGATGTTAGCTTCCAACTGCCTACCACGAACAAGGCATGGCGTTGCCGTTTAGTGGCAGTGGTGGCCAACAACGACCCTGCCGATGCCAACAACAACGAGGTGTCGACAGCCGTGGCCACCGACCGGTTTGCCGCCAGTTATATCGGCATCGACCAGACAGGAGCCGCCGCCACCATCGACCTCTACCCCAACCCCGCAGCGACGACGGCCACCATCGAGGCCAACAGCAACATCCGAAGCCTGACGGTGATGGATGCCATGGGGCAAAGGGTCTACAGCAACAACAACGTGGAGGGCTCGACGATTCGATTAGACGTGAGCCGCTATCCACAAGGACTGTATATGGTACGGGTGGAGACGACCACAGGAGTCACCATCCATAAAATGACTGTGGTCAGATAAGACACAATAAAACAAGCGAAGGGGCGTTATTCCCCAAAAATAAAGATAGTACATAAAATGAGAAAAATTGTCCTGATGATAGCCTTGATGGCTGCGACCCTGGCCAGTAACGCCCAACAGGTAAGCTCGCGAGCCAAAGCCATGCGGATGATGAGCTACGCCCGTCCAGAATACATGGTGAAGGACGTGAAGGTGTATACCGACACGATGACCATCTACACCCTGTCGGAACAAGTCATCTATCCCATCGGCAAATGGGAGACGGTGGAGCAGTTCATCACCTCTTCGCAACTGCAGTGGTACCGCGAGGTGGGCTACAAACGCTACTTCGACTCGATGGAGGTGTCGGTGAACACCATCCGCCGGTTGGACGACAGTTATATCGATATGTACCGTTCCATCTTCACCGGACGGGTGGAGATGCTGGACGGCAAAATCACCGACCCCGAGGTGGTGCTGGCCAATGGGCTGCACCCGGGTGTAACGAAAGAAGAGGTGTTTGCCGTCTTCTTCCGCAAGTTCCCCAGGTCGTACATCGAGGACATCGCCGTGCTAAAAGTCATCAGCGGTGCCGGCGAGGTGGGCCAGGTGTACACCTTCAAGGGCCGCAAGCTACGCCATATCGGCATCATTTCGAAATATAAATACTACTAAACCGACAATACAACCAGTCGTTGGAACAACAAAGTCTGCCATGGCGGGCTTTGTTGTTTCTTTTGACAACGACACCATCCGACGATAGTAATCGATGAAACAAGTGGGCTTATACTTCGGTTCGTTCAACCCCATCCATGTGGGGCATCTGATTATTGCCAACGCCATGCTGGAGAACAGCAATCTGGACGAGGTATGGTTTGTCGTCTCGCCGCAAAACCCCTTTAAGGAGCAGCGTGAGCTGCTGCCTGACTACCACCGTCTGGCGATGGTGAGACGAGCCATCGACGACAACTACCGGATGAAAGCCTGCGACGTGGAGATGCACTTGCCCATCCCTTCCTACACGGTGGTCACGCTGACCCATCTGGCGGACCAATACCCCGACCATAGGTTCTGCCTGCTGATGGGGAGCGACAATTTGGACCACTTCGACCGTTGGCGTAACTACCAGTACATTTTGGAGCACTATAATATAAAGGTGTACCCTCGACCGGGTCATCTGTCGAGTCCCTTCCTGCAGCACCCCAGCGTGGAGGTGGTGGCGTGCCCACTGATGGAAATTTCGTCGAGCTATATCCGCCGACAGATTGCCGAAGGCCACTCGGTGCAGTACCTGCTGAGCGAGCCGGTATGGCGATACCTTACCGAGATGCACTTCTACGAACAACCCAAGGAGAGAAAGGAGCAAGTGTGAAGATTCTGAACGGCATATACAAGGGGCTGATGAAATGGCGCTACAAGCATCTATCAGACCAGACGTTCGTGACGTTGCTGAGCATCTTGGTGGGTCTCTGCTCGGGACTGGCCGCCGTGGTGCTGAAGACACTGGTACACACAGTCAACGCGCTGCTGCTGCAGTTCAACCTGCCCACCTTCGTCGGTGGCAACGGACTGATGCTGATATACCCCTTAGGGGGCATCATCCTGACCATTCTCTTTGTGCGATACATTGTCCGTGGCGAGATAGGCCACGGCATCCCCACGGTGCTGCTCTCCATCTCGCGTCACAAAGGCGAGCTGCCAGCCAAGAACATGTGGACTTCGTTAGTAGCCTCGACCCTGACGGTGGCCTTTGGAGGCAGCGTGGGACTTGAGGCACCCATCGCCTCGACGGGCAGTGCCATAGGCAGCAACATCGGACGCTTCTTCCGACTGAACACCCAACATGTCAAATTGCTGTTAGGCTGCGGAGCCGCTGGTGCCATTGCCGGCATCTTTAAGGCACCCATAGCAGGCATATGGTTTGTGGTGGAGGTGTTCATGTTCGACCTCACCATGACGTCGGCCATTCCCCTGCTGCTGTCAGCGTTGAGTGCGGCAACAGTGGCCTACTTCCTGATGGGTACCAACGTGCAGTTTGCCTTCAACGTAGTCGAGCAATTCTCACTCAACCAGATACCCTTCTACATCATCCTGGGTGTGGTGTGTGCCCTGAGCAGCATCCTCTTCCTGCGGTCGACGGCCAGCGTGGAGGGTTTGTTCCACAAAATCGGCAACGGCACCTATCGGGCCATCGTCGGAGGACTGCTGTTGGGTTTGATGATATTCCTTTTCCCTCCCCTCTTCGGTGAGGGCTACGGCACACTGACATCGTTGCTGCACGGCGACGGGGATGTACTGTTTCGCAACAGCATCTTCGCTCCCTGGAGCGATAATGCCTGGGCAGCCATCCTGCTACTGCTTGCACTGATACCCATGAAGTGTATCGCCACAGCCACCACCATTGGCTGCGGCGGTGTGGGCGGTACGTTCGGTCCCTCGTTGGTACTGGGCGGACTAACGGGTTATTTCGTGGCCTTGTTGCTGAACCAGCTGGGCTTGCCGCCACAGAGCACGGCCAACTTCGCACTGGTAGGCATGGCGGCAGTGATGACGGGCGTGATGCACGCCCCCTTCATGGCCACTTTCCTCATCGCCGAAATCACCGGCGGCTATGTGCTGTTAGTGCCGTTGCTCATCGCCTCGGCTGTGACCTACATCGGCGTCAGTCCCTTCGAGCGCCACTCCATCTATGCCCGCAACCTGGCCAAACAGGGCAACCTGATGACCCACGACAAGGACAGCAGTGCCATCCAGCTGATGAACATGCGGAAACTGATAGAGACCAACTTCTTCATTGTCCGCGAGGGCGACCATCTGCGAGACTTGGTCGATGCCATACAGAACTCGCGACGCAACCTCTTCCCCGTGCTGACCGAGGACGACCGCTTTGTGGGAGTCATCCTGTTGGACGACGTGCGCAAGGTGATGTTCCGTCCCGAATTGTACGACACCATCGTGGTCGACGACCTGATACACCCCGTCAGTGTGAGCGACATCGTCTACATCGACGACCCACCGCAGTCGGTCATCGACAAGTTCCGCCTGACGGTGAGTTACAACATCATCGTCCTCGACGAGCAGAACCGCTACCTCGGTGTCCTGTCGCGGGCCAATGTCTTCTCAGCCTATCGCAAGTTTGTCTCCGAAGTGAGCGAGGAATAGACCTTCTGACGTGCACGCACATGGCACCCTGACGTGCACGCACGTGACACCCTGATGTGCACGCTCATGACACCCTGATGTGCACGCTCATGGCACCCTGACGTGCACGCTCGTCACAACCCGATGTGCACGCTCATCACAATCAACATAAAAACAGCCCCCTCGACCCATGGTCGAGGGGGCTGTGCTATTAGAGAGTCAACGTCTACAGCGTCAGAGGTCGAGTCTCCACCGACCGTCGACCAAGACAGCATTGTAATGCTCGTCAGAGGTGGCGGCCTGAGCGTTGAAGATGGAGGTCATGGTGGTGGTGACGTTGACCACGGCATGTTGTCCGTCGGGATCCATGTCGACACTATTGACACGATAGTCGGTGACTACGAGTTGCATCTGTTTGTAATAACCGGCCACCGTCTCACGGTCGCTTTCGGGGCCGGTAGTGCACGAGTAGGCAGCATCGTAGTCGCCACGGCTGAGTGCCTCGAGAAAGGTGGTGGCCACACCCTCGGGAGTCTTGTCGCCATGGTTGCAGGAGGCCAACGTCAGCATGGCCACAACAATCAGCAGTAAACGTTGCAGGTGTCTCATCATGTTACTTGTGTACTTTGCGGACAAACTCCTCGACTTCGGGCACACCGCCTTGATAGATGAGGTAGCCGTCGTAGGGTTCGCGGCGGGTGATTTCGTCGTTGATGGGGGTGAGCATCAGCTTGCGGACCTCCTCGCGGTCGTGGGTCAGACCCAGTGCCCAGCCAAGTTTGATATAGGCCGACTCGCAAAGCATGTTGTCGGCGGGGATGATGCCGCGAGCCATCAAGTCGCGACCCGTGTCGTAGACAAACATGTGGGTGTAGCCCCAAATGGTTTGCACACACATGTACTGGTGGATACCGGCGTCGGTGGCTTTCTGGATGGCCTCGAACATGCCCTTGTTGACATGACCCAAGCCGGTGCCGTCCCAGATGATGCCTTTGTAGCCGCGGTCGATGAGTGCCTCGAGGACGTCGGGCTTCATGCCGGGGTAGTAGTAGAGGATGGCTACACGGTCGTCGAAGACGGGGACGATACGGGTGGTGTTGGGGTCGGCAGCGGCGACACTGGCCTTGTAGGAAGCCAAGTCGGTGATGACCTCCACCTTGCGTTCGCCGTGGCGACGGTGGTTGTATTGCTGCTTGATGGGCACAGCACCCTCTTTGCGGCTGATGGTAGCCAAAGGTGTGTCGCCGATGGTGCGGAAAGTGGAGCGGTAGCTGGAGTGCATCTTGCGGACACGGGTGCCGCGGTGCAGGAAGCCGTACTCGTCGCTGGTGGGGCCGAACATGCAGACCATCACTTCGGCGATGTCGCCGTGGCCTGCAGCCGTCATGGCATGCATCAGGTTGAGGGCGGCGTCGGAGCTGGGACGGTCCGAACTACGCTGCGAACCGACCAGCACCACAGGCATGGGCAGGTTCTGGCACATATAGGTCAACGCCGTGGCGGTATGGGCCAGCGTGTCGGTGCCGTGGCCGATGACGATGCCGTCGATGCCGTTCTTGATTTCCTCGCCAATCTTGTTGGCCAAAGCCATATACTCCTTGGGCGACATGTTCTCGCTAAAGACAGCGAAGACCTTCTCGGTGTCCAAATTACAGATATCGGCCAACTCAGGCACAGCACCGAAGAGCTCGCCGGGCGAAAAGGCGGGAATCACAGCGCCCGTACGGTAGTCCAATCGCGAGGCGATGGTTCCGCCGGTACCGAGCAGTTTGACATGGGGAAGTCCCTTGGTGTAGGGGAATTCCTTCTCGGGCACCTTGAAGTTGGGCTGCGGGTCGCGTTCGCCCTTCATGTCGGTGATGGTGTCGATGTCGAGTCCGATGTTGTAGCCCGTGACCACCTTCATGACGATATGGGTGTCATCGGTGTTTTCGGCACGGGGCAGAATCTTGCCGCTGAAGTGGCCGCGGGTGGTGTCCACCTCGGCTTTGTCCCACACCCGGACATCGTATTTCTTTAATATCTCTAAGGCTCTGCCTTTATATCCTTGAAACAGTTTGTTGTCTTCCATTGTGTGCAAATTCATAAGGTTATTGTAATGCTTTGGCTAATTCGGCAAGGCTGATGTTGCCCAATGCCGACCAGTGGAGACGGCCCATCATGCTGTTGACGCGGTCGGCCTCGTCGGTGTCCTTACGGGCAGGCTCGAAAGGCTCGGCCTTGAGGCGGTTGACAGCATCCATGAGTTCCTCGCGAGTGGCGGGCATATAGCCAGCAGCCACAGCGGCCTCCTCGTCTTCCAGCTCGGGGTCTTCGAACATCACAGCCAACATCGGTTTGGCAAGGGCGATGTCGAGGTCTTGCTCCTTGATGAAGCGGAAGATGTCCACGATGCGGCAGGTGCAGAACGGCAAGTCGCCATAGACGCCCTGCAGATGCTTCAGCGTGTGACCGAAGAGACAAGCCACCCGTTTGGGGTCGAAGCCCATCTCTACAATGGACTTAATGACGGGGTAGTAGTTGTAGGTGAAGATGAAGTTGTAACAATCCTCAGGCACCTGCCACTGTTTCATCTGCTCGTAGCGGACCATGATGTCCTCGGGGACATGGGTACGTAACTCGTCGATGTACTCGTTGCTCAGCGGGATGGGAGCCGAATCGGTGTCAGGGTACATACGGTCGGCGCCTGGGAGCACACGCTCGAAGATGGTGGTCTGGTCGTTCATCACCTTGCGAGTCTCGTTGGGCACACCCTCGAAGGCCATGCGGCAACGTTCCTCAATCACCTCGAGACCCATAGCCACATCCTCGTCGGGAGCCCAGAAGATGATTTGAGCGTCATCCTCGGCAGCGTTCATCTGCTCGGCCAGACGGGCAAACACATTCTGCGACACCACATCCTCCAAATCCTCGCTGGTGGCCATGTTGGGACGCTCGATGCAGGCGATGACCTTCAGACGGTTAATGATTTCATCATAGAAGGGACGGCCTGGCTGGGCGAAGTGCGACAGCAGTCCGCCAAAGTGGGGCAGGTTGACAGCCACCAACTTCTCGCCACGGGCGATGGCATCGGTAATGGGGGTATAATAGAAATTGAAATCTTTGGGGTCAAGCACCACATGGCTCATCTGCCACTGCTCTTTCGAGCAACGAGCTTGCAGCTTCTCGCGGATGGCCAGCAACGCCCATTGGCGGAAGCACTCGATGTGCGACACCTCGGGCAGCCATTTGGTGTGGCTCACACCCTTCACCTCGATACGGGTGCCGCCCTTGCAGCTGACGTTGACATCCTGACGACCAGCACCGCTGCCCACACGCACACGGCCCGTGCTACGGTTCAGGAAACGGATGGCGTCGCCAGCCTCGCCCACCTCGGTGGGGTTCACCAAGTCGGGGTCGGTCACCGTCTCGATAAGGGGCATGCCCAGACGGTCGGTGCGATAGACACGGGTATGGCGGATGTCGCTCACCTCGCGGCAGGCATCCTCTTCGATGCTCAGCTGGGTCAGTCCCACCCGTTTGCCGCTACGCAGATGGATCTCACCCTCGACACCGAGGATGGCCGTACGTTGGAAACCGGTAGGAATCGACCCATCGAGATACTGCTTGCGGGTCACATGCACCTCGCCCACAATGTTCAGTTTCGACGCCAACGCAATCTCGAGAGCGTACTGCAACGCCTCGGGGTTCAGCGGGAAGGGAGGCGTGTCGTCAACCTCGTAGGTGCAGGCCGTCTCGTGTGCAATATGGTACACGATGTTTTTGCGGGTTTTGAACTCCATCAGTGCCGTGCCGTCATAGCCGCCCATCTCGGAGAGGGTGGGACGCATGTGGCGCAGCAACTCGGCGTCGTACTCGTCAGCTTTTTGGAAATGACCTGCAGGGCAGTGACAGAACAGTTTTTCTTTGGTGGCCAGCTGTTGGTGGACTTCCAGACCCGACTTGAACCCGATACGGTCGTAGTCAGCCTGGGTAGCCTCCTTGCGGTCCACGTAGCCAATCGCTTTCTTCGTGGCTTCGAAATTTTGTTGCGGACTCATGATAGTATATATATATTATTTTACTTGTTTTATCCTCTTCAATGTGCCGTACAGAGCTGAATATCATCCCTCCTTCTCCCCCAAACACCCAAGCGGCACACAACACTAAACAAAGTGCAAAGATACAATTTTTTTCTATTCCGACAACTAAAGAATAAAAAACTTGTAATTTTGCCCGTCGCTTCATCTTGGTCACAGCACCCAAGCAAGCGATATAACTAAAAGATAATGAACGATGATAGTACTCTATGGATTCCTCTACGGCTGCATCATTTCCCTCTGTTTCAGTTTTGGTCCGGCCTTTTTCACACTCCTGCAGACCAGCGCACGGTACGGTTTCAAACGAGCCTTCCCTATCGCCTTTGGTATCAATGCCAATGACATCATCATCGTGTCGTTGCTGCTCACCGTGCTCAGCAATATCGACATCACCGAATTGATGCACACCCCTGTCGCCTGCATCGTAGGTGCCGTCGCCCTGTTGGCCTTTGGCCTCTACACCATCTTCAGCAAACAGCAAGACGCCGCATCGCAAGGCGACGCCCTTCAGGAGATAAGCTCTTGGAAAATCTATCTGAAAGGGTTGACCATCAACATGGTCAACCCCATGATATGGGTTTTCTGGGCCAGCTTTATCGCCGCCCCCTCACTCTTCGAGGAGCGTCTCCACTTCACCATCCCCGATGGACAGTTGTGGCTCCTCTTTGTCGGAGTGCTGACCGCCACCCTCTCCCTCGACATCGTCAAGTGCAAGCTGGCCTCGCTCCTGCAGCACTGCCTCACCCAGCGGATGCTCCGCATCTTCAACCTCATCGTCGGACTTGTCCTCTGCGGATTCGCCGTCTCGCTTATCGTCCCACTACTTGCCAAGAGATAAAACACCAAAAAGTCACCTTTTTTCATCCGAAACGATAGCCAAAAGCCGTCTCATCTGTCCCGACACAGATAGATTTAACAATTTTTTTCTATCGATATTCAAAAAAGTTGTATTTTTGCACACTCATTAGTGTGTAACAATGAAGAGTAATATTGACACAACCATCCAGTTCTCTGGCTTGAAACCAGGTCGTTACGACTATGACTATGTGTTGACCGACGGTTTCTTCGAAGCCTTTGAAAACGAAAATTTGAGAGCAGGAAACGTCGTTTTTGACGTCGTTCTCGAGAAAACGGAGCGGATGCTTTTGTTAAAATTTACCTTCAGCGGCACGGTGAAAACAGAGTGCGATCGATGCTTGGAACCCATGGATGTTGAAGTGAGCGGAAACGAGATGCTCTGCGTCAAGTTCAGCAACACCGACACCTCCGACAACGAAGACGAACTGATACTCCCCGAAGGGGCCTATCAAATCGATTTGGCACAATGGATGTTCGAATATGTGACAGTGGCGATACCCATGCGTCATGTTCATCCCGACGACGAGAACGGACATCCCACCTGCAACACCGAGATGCTGAAATACTTCATCAGCGACACCGATGAGACCGATGGCGACAGTCCCGAGCGTGACACCGAGACCGACCCACAGGAAATCGACCCACGATGGGCCAAACTAAAAGATTTGAAATAAATAATTAAAAAATAATAAATTATGCCACATCCAAAACACAGATTCTCTAAGACAAGAACTGCCAAGAGAAGAACGCATGACAGCCTAACGGCTCCTCAGCTGACGACTTGCAGTAACTGTGGTGCACCTGTGATGTACCACCACGTATGTCCCGAATGCGGATATTACAGAGGTAAACTCGCAATCGAAAAGAATGTTGAGGCTTAGTTGACGCGACCGACAAGGTCTTTCCGACTAAGGTTTAAAGAAGAAGGTGTCTCATTCATTTGGGACACCTTACTTTTTTTGTGGTCTTATGACAGATTGCCTCATTTAGATAGACACTAATATCTTATACCTTTTACTCATGTTCCCTCCAGTCTGACGATACAATATTTTACCCTTTGCTGCGTTATTTTGACAAATTAAAACATTCTTACATTAACTATTTCCTCCAATGAAACACGCAGTATTTGTCATATTTATATTTATTTCTATCGGCACTGCCTTCGCCCAGCAACTTGTTCACCAATTGCCCTCCTATCCTGAACGATTCGGCAAAGGTATACGCAAAGTTGTTATGATTGAGGACCATGGTGCAAGACGTACAGCCAAAATCTCACGCGACGGACGTATCATCAAACCGTTGTGGCCGATGCAGGAAGGCGACAGCATCATTACACACCGCAACAGAGAGACACTTACCGACTCGATTTTCGAGATTCATGAAGGCAGACCAGAACTGACTCATGTGTTATGGTATCGCGACACCAGTTTTAGTAATCTTATAAAAGAACTTGTAAAACAACCAGTTGGTTACCACAAGGGAGTCCTTACGTCAACATGTTTCAACATTTCCAAAGTTGATACTACCATCTGGCTGATCGTAGATGACACAAATCGCTTCAATACAAATACATCCTTTGGCATCTATAAGAAATATGATGGTGGTGAAGTCAATCTGAAATATAGTCCCGACAGCATTCTGACTTCCAGTTTCCGCATCGTCTACGACGACAGGGGCGAGGTTGACACCATCTACTATTGGCACCGCTATGGCGATCCGACATGTTACACAGGCAGACACGACACAACCGAATGGCTGCGTGTTGAGACCCATCAGTACGAATACAACCGCCGTGGCGGAATCGTTGAGGAACGAGTATACTATAATGGCACGCTCCGCTATGCAAGGCAATACAAACTAAGGTATCACATGGGGTCTCCAAAGCATCCCACTAATAAAGAAGAGTTCTATCTTCAAACAGCCAGTAATGATTTTATCGAGTGCAGGGAGGGCTACATCGCACATTATGGCATGCTTCCACGAACGGCCCGCCAATTCATCGCCTCAATGGGCTGCGGACGCTCGGAAGTGGCGAAAGTCGTCTGTACTCAGAACGAGTATCACTTCAGACCTTTGCCTAAAGGTAATCGAAAGGTTCCACGCAGACATTGGTGGGTCGTTCTTGCCGACAGCACCTGTCTTTGTTTCGACAACATCGGACAATTCCAGATGGTCGAACACTATGGTGACGGTTTAGAAGCACGGTGGATTTCCAAGATTCCCGAGAAGGCACTGGCGCCCATAAAGCAGAAATGCGGCACTGGCCAGAAGTACCACATCCTTAGAGTATCGATGTCCGACAGGGGCTATCGTATCTATTATTGGATTGAAACACCAGGAATACGATCCATAGGGCTTCCTCCCTCTTATATGTATGATAAGTACTGGAACGTCCGCCATCACAGCACACCAATATAATAGAAGACGAGGGCATTCAACCCTCGTCACTCACTTGGTGCGGATAGGGAGACTCGAACTCCCACTCCAAAAGGAACTAGATCCTAAGTCTAGCGCGGCTACCAATTACGCCATATCCGCTTTTTTCTCCGCCGTCCACCTTGTCGTCACAATGCCTTCCTGCATAGAAACCAACATCTTTCCGCGATAGTGGACGTCTTGAAAGACGTTGCAAAAATACGTTTTTTTTATTTCTGCAAGAAAAAAAAAAAGAGAATCACCACTCGTCGAGATCGCATCGTTTTGTTATTTCATGGTGTTTCCATAGCATTTTCCGGTCAGTTTTTGGTATGTGTAGTGTTTTGTTCCTATCCATATACACTGCCGTGTCTATTCCATCTGGACCCACTAACTTCGATAGAGTCCACAGTAGTTATTCGGACTAATTCCTATGTACTTGTCCGCCATCGGGTCGACGCTCAACCACAGGGTCATCAGGTCGTGGTCCATATAGCGGGCGCCAAAGTAGCCGTAGCCGGTTTCCTCGTCCTTCTCCTTGCCGGTGAAAGTATAGCGCTCGCTGTAGGAGGTGCCTGCGGCCCGCTGGTCGATATACCTCTCCCCGAAGGGGAGGTACTGCAGGTGCTGGACGGGGAGGCCGCCGGAATCGTAGGTGTTTGTTTTGTTTCTTTTCATTGATTTCAATGTAAAATGTATTACTTAGCAGCAATCTGCATAAGCTTTATTTTTTTTAAAACGAATTATTTTCAATGCTCGACTAATTTTTCAATTCTTATTGGACTGAAATCGTCAGGCTGGACTCCCCATACATACAGAATACCATTTTTAACAACAAATGTGCAACAGTAAGAGTCTCCTGCGGGAAATGAGAGACTGTTTAAGTTAATTGTTTGCAACGAGTCTTGATTGTAAAACATGAAACTAAAATCATATTTATCAAAAACCAATACCTTAAAACCTTTTATCTTTACGAAACCTTTAAAACCATCCATGGGCATTTCCCTGTTCATCTTGCAGAACATTACCATTGTATCTCCTATCATACAATCCTCGAATCCCTCCATAAAAGTCATTGAATAATATTCAGATGTGTCAGGGTTATTCTCATGTTCGATAGCATAGGCAAATGCTTTTTCTGTGCAAGGGGCCACTT
>CAJOQB010000164.1 GCA_905236405.1 uncultured Bacteroidales bacterium | reverse complement strand
CCGCCGTCGACCTATGCCATCGCCCAACACCAACACATCGAGTTGGTGGATGCCACATGTCCTATCGTGCTGGCTTTGCAGAAGCGGGTGCGTGAGGGCTATATGGAGATGCAGCAGGTGGGCGGACAGGTGGTCATCTTTGGCAAGCAGGGTCATGCCGAGGTCATTGGCCTCAACGGACAGACCAACAACACGGCCATCATCGTCAGTCATCCCTCCGATGTTGACAATGTTGACTTCAGCCGTCCCATTCGTCTTTTTTCGCAGACCACCAAGAGCAAGCTGGAGTACCAGCAGCTGATTGACTTGATGCAGCAACGTGCCACCTCCGACTTTGTGGCCTACAACACCATCTGCAACCGTGTGAGCAACCGTAGCAACGAGCTGAAAGCCTTTGCACAGAGCGTCGATGCCTTGATATTCGTCAGCGGCAGCAACTCCAGCAACGGCCATTATCTCTATGATGTCTGTCGCAGCGTCCTGCCTCGCACCCTCTTCATCTCGTCGCTCGACGAGTTGGATTTGGACGACCCTATGCTGCAGGGGGTGCAACGTGTCGGTGTCAGTGGCGCCACCTCCACCCCCCGATGGCTGATGGAGGCAGTGGCCGAGAAACTCAAAGACCATTCCAATACCCTTGTCTGACCATGATTCTCACTCGACTCAAACTGGCCAATTTCAAAAGCTATGCCGAAGCCGACATCGCTTTCTCCAACAACGTGAACTGCTTTGTCGGCAACAACGGTGTGGGCAAGACCAATCTGCTCGACGCCATCTATTACCTTTCGTTCTGCAAGAGCTACTTCAACCCTATCGACACCCAGAACATCCGCCACGACGAGGAGTTCTTTGCCATCCACGGCGAGTACCTGATTGATGGCGAGGCGGCCAATGTGTCGTGTACACTCAAGCGGGGACACAACAAGCAGATGAAGTTCAACAAGAAGACCTATTCTTCGCTGGCCGAGCATATTGGTCGCATTCCGTTGGTGATGGTGTCGCCCAACGACCAGACCCTCATCCTGGGAGGCAGCGAGGTGCGTCGCAAGTTTATCGACGGGGTTATCTCGCAGACCGACCACACCTATCTCAACACCCTGCTGCAATACAACAAGGCCATCGACCAACGCAACCATCTGCTTAAAACCTTCTATGACAACCGTTACTTCGACAAGGAGAGCATCGTGCTGTGGGACGAGCAGGTGGCTCGGCTCGGCAGCTCGATATTCCTTCACCGCCAACGGTTTGTCGAGGAGTTTCGTCCGCTCTTTGCCCGCTATTTTGCCATGATTGCCGACGAGGCTATGTCGCGTGAGGAGCCGTCGCTCACCTATCTGTCGCCCTTGATGGAGCAGCTGCCTCCGTTGCCGGACGAGGGTGCGGAGTCTGTCGTCGAACAGCATTTCAAGTCATTGCTGCAACAGTCGCAACAGCGTGACGCCATGCTTCAGTACACCTCGGTGGGCACACACAAAGACGACATCGACCTCTCTATCGGTGGCTATCCTGTGAAGAAGTTTGGCTCGCAGGGGCAGCAGAAGACGTTCCTGTTGGCGTTGAAGTTGGCGCAGTTCGACTACATTGCCCAACAAAACAACCATAAGCCCATCTTGTTGCTCGACGACATGTTCGACAAGCTCGACATGCTCCGTGCACGTCAGTTGGTGCGTTTGGTGGGCAGCTCCCGTTTCGGGCAAGTGTTCATCACCGACACCCAGCAGGGTAGGGTGGAGTCCATCTTCCAAGAGACACCGTCGATGGATCATCTCGTTTTCCATGTAGAAACGGGCTCTGTACAGCCTATCTAACCGAAACACATTCCCTATGTTCAAGAACGACGAACCCAAGAAGGTGGCCGACCTGCTGGCCGACGCTTTGCGGCAGTACAATTTCAACACCACTGTCGACAAAGAGATGGTCTTCTTGGCCTATCGCAACGTGGTGGGCGAGTTTCTGATGAAGATGACTTGGAAGATTGACTTCAAACCCGAGTCGGGCATCCTGTTCCTCAAACTGGGTTCGCCTTCAATGAAACAAGAGTTCTCCTACAAGCTCACCGACCTGCAGAACGCCATCAACAAACGGGTGGGGTCCGACGTGGTCAAGAAGATTGTGCTTACATAATGACTATTTTTTTGGTGGAAATATAAAACGGCAACAGAAAACTGTTGCCGTTGTTGTTAATTGTTTGTAGAGAAAAGAGACCTCTCTTTTGTTTATTTCTTTTTGGAACGACTGCGTGTGGACTTCTTCTCCTGCGTGGCGCGTATCAGGCTGACGGCTTCCTCGAGAGTGATTTTCAGCGGGTCGTACTTGTCTTTGGGCAGTCGATAGTTCTCGTTTCGATAGGTCAGATAGGGACCGTATTTGCCGGTGTTGGTCACCACCTCCTCGTTCTCGTACTTGCCGAGCACACGGGGGAAGAGGGATTTGAGACGCTCTTTCTCGGCGTTCTGCTCCATCTTCTGCTTGACCACCTCGATACAACGGGCTTCGTTGACGGTGTAGGGGTCGTCGGTCTTGGAAAGCGAGTAGAACTTGCCGTCGACGCGGATGTAGGGTCCGAAGCGTCCGATGCTGACCACCATCTCGTGACCGTCGAAGGTGCCCACGGTGCGGGGCAGGTTGAAGAGTTCCAGTGCCTCCTCGAGGGTGATGCTCTCGATGCTCTGGCCTTTCTTCATGCTGGCGAAGGTGGGTTTCTCGTCACTGTTGGTGTCGCCAATCTGAATCAGCGGTCCAAAGCGGCCAATCTTGGCAAAGACCGGCTTGCCCGTCTTGGGATCGTCGCCCAACAGACGCTCGCCGCTGGTGCGTTTGGAGCTGGTCTGCGTGGCCTTCACCTGTTTGTGGAAGGGGACATAGAACTTGTTGATGACTTGACGCCATTTCTTCTCACCGTTGGCAATCTCGTCGAACTCTTTCTCAACGGTGGCGGTGAAGTTGTAGTCCATGATGTCGTTGAAGTGCTCCATCAGGAACTTGTTCACAATCCAACCCACATCGGTGGGGAACAGTTTGTTCTTCTCGGCACCTGTGCGTTCGGGTTTGACGGTGCGTTTGACGTTGCCGTTCTTGTTCAGCGTCAGCACCACACAGTCGTGCGTAGTGGCTTCACGGTCTTCCTTGACCACATATTCGCGTTTCAAGATGGTGCTGATGGTCGGAGCATAGGTGGAGGGACGACCGATGCCCAAGTCCTCGAGTTTCTTCACCAAGCTGGCCTCGGTGTAGCGTGGCGGATGCTGGGTGAAGTGCTGCGATGCCTCGATGCTTTCCATTTTCAGCTGGTCGTTGTTCTTCATGGGAGGCAGCAGCGTGGCCTTGGTGCTTTCGTTCTCGTCGTCGGTGCTTTCCAAATACACCTTGAGGAAACCGTCGAAGAGCACCTGTTCGCCCATGCAGAGGAATATCTCTTTCGAGTTGCTGATGCCTATCTCGACAGTGGTTTTCTCCAGTTCGGCGTCAGCCATCTGCGAGGCGATGGTACGTTTCCAGATCAGCTCGTACAGACGGCGCATGGGAGCTTCGACGTTGATGGTGCTGTTGTCCATATAGGTGGGGCGGATAGCTTCGTGAGCTTCCTGAGCACCCTTCACCTTGGTGTGGTATTGGCGGGTCTTGACGTACTTGTCTCCATAGAGTTTGGAAATCTCGGTCTTGGCAGCGTTGAGTGCCAGGGTGGAGAGGTTGGTGGAGTCGGTACGCATATAGGTGATGTATCCCGATTCGTATAGTTGCTGGGCTATCTGCATGGTGCGAGCCACGCTGAATCCCAGTTTGCGGCTGGCTTCCTGCTGCAGCGTCGATGTGGTGAAGGGGGGAGCCGGCTGGCGGTGCGACGGTTTGGTCTCCACGCTCTTGACAGTGAAGGTGGAGTCGACCAGTTGGGAGAGGAATTTCTTGGCTTCCTCTTCGGTAGTGAAGCGTTTGCTCAGTTCAGCCACGACATGTTTGTTGTCGATGGTGATGAACTGGGCGGTCACGCGGAAGAAGCTCTGGCTTTCGAAGGAACGAATCTCGTCTTCTCGTTCCACTATCAGTCTGACGGCCACGCTCTGTACACGACCGGCACTGAGGGCGGGTTTGATTTTGGCCCAAAGGATGGGGCTGATTTCATATCCCACCAAACGGTCCAACACACGACGAGCCTGTTGAGCGTCGACCAGGTTCATGTCGATGGTGCGGGGTTGCTCGATAGCCTTCAGGATAGCGCTCTTGGTAATCTCGTTGAAGACGATACGTTTGGTGTTTGCCTCGTTGAGTTTCAACGTCTCGCGAAGGTGCCAGGCAATGGCTTCTCCCTCGCGGTCCTCATCGGATGCCAACCAGACGGTGTCGGCTTTGGCAACAGCCTTTTTCAGTTCGTTGACAAGCTTTTGTTTGTCCTCGGTTATTTCGTACAAAGGCTCGTAGTCTGCGTCGATGTCGATGCTCATCTCGTTCTTGGCCAGGTCGCGGATATGTCCATAGCTCGACTTTACCTCGTAGTCTTTGCCTAAAAACTTCTCGATGGTCTTGGCTTTTGCCGGAGACTCTACTATGACAAGATTCTTCATTTCTTGAATAGTTTTATCTGTTTAAGGGTTTGTTCTGTCGCCAAATAAGTCGAGCAGAAATCGTCTGCAAAGTAATAAAGAATAATTGGAACTGCAAAATAAATATTTCTTTTTCCTGTAAATTAGTGTGTTAATGTTTTGGCAGAATGATACACCACCTCATTTGGGCTGCTTCAAAAGTCCAAAATTGGAGATACAATATATAATACATTATTATATAGGGAAGCGACTACCCTATAACATCACCGGTTCGTTGGAACGGATGGCGATGGCACCGTCGAGGGTGTAGTCGCCTACTTGTTCGCGACGAAGGGCACTGAGAAAGCCACCGCTGCCGAGCATCAAGCCCAAGTCTCGGGCAATGGACCGAATATAGGTGCCTTTGCTACAGCGGATTTTGAAGTCCATCTGGGGTAGTTGCGGCGGCACCTTGCCTTGTGGACTGCGGTAGAGTTCGCGGGTGGGGGCATCGTCTCTCGATGGTTGGTCCAGACCGCATTCTCTGCGAAGAGTCTCCTCGTCGGCGGGTGTTCCGGGTCGGAAACCGGTGATGTCGAATTGGTGGATGGTGACCATCTTGGGGGCTATCTCGACAGGCTCGCCGTTACGGGCATAGCTGTAGGCACGGTCGCCAGCCACCTTGATGGCGCTGAACATGGGAGGCACTTGAGGAATAGTCCCCGTCAGTTCTTGTACGCTTTGTTGTAATGTATCGAGGGTGATGTGCTGATAGGGGTAGAGCTTGTCGATAGCTTGTTCGAGGTCGTAGCAGGGCGTTGTGGCACCGAGGACGATGGTGCCGCTGTAGGTCTTCTCTCCTGTTTGCAGCTGCTCAATCATCTTGGTGGCCTTTCCCACACATACCAAAAGAACCCCGGTGGCAAGAGGGTCAAGTGTGCCGGCATGGCCAATCTTGAACTTCTTGACACCGAGGTCGCGTTTTATCTGCCATTTGATTTTGTTGACCACCTGGAAGGACGTCCACCCGTAGGGTTTGTCGACAACCAGTATCTTTCCTTGCTCGAGGTCGGTAAGGGTCATGGGTCGGCTATCAGCAGCAGATGTAGGGGAGGACGAAGCAGAGGACACTGACGATGGCGCAGTAGAGAGCGAACCAAATCAGCTTGCCTTTCTTCACGATGTTGATCATCCACTTGCAGGCGATACATCCCACCACGAAGGCGGCGAGGAAGCCCACAATCAAAGCCACAGGCGAGATGGATGCCATCGAGGCAGCTTCGGCAGCGGCTTCGGCATCGGGGAAGAGCAGGTCTTTGACGTCGAGCAGCGCTTCACCAAGGATGGGAGGGATGACCATCAGGAAAGAGAACTGGGCAAGACGCTCTTTCTTGTTGCCCAAGAGCAGTCCGGTGGCGATGGTGCTGCCCGAACGGCTGAGGCCGGGCAGTACAGCCAACGCCTGAGCGATGCCGATGACGAAAGCGTGCCAAGGGCTGATATGCTCACGTTGACGCGGCTTGGCCCAATAGGAGAAGGCCAGCAACGCTGCCGTCAGCATCAGACAGCAGGCGACGATGAAGAGACCGTTGCCAAAACGGGCTTGGGCCACTTCGGGGTTGAAGATGGCCTCGACGGTGTCTTTCAGGCAGAATCCGACGATGGCGACGGGAATCATCGAGATAAGGATGTTGACGGTGTACTTGGTGCCCTCGTTCCATTTGAACTTGAAGAGGTCTTTGAAAATCCACACAATCTCCTTCCACAGGATGAAGCAGGTGCTGAGCACCGTAGCTACATGGACAGCGATGCTGAAACTCAGGTTGGCGTCGCCGTCGATGCCAAACAGGTAGTTGCCGATGGTGAGGTGGCCGCTGCTGCTTACGGGCAGGTATTCTGTCAGGCCCTGCACAATGCCTAATATCAATGCGTGAAACCAAGACATGGCTACAATGGTGTTTTAGTTATTGGATGGTTATTCTTTGGGGGTGTTGTCCTCTTTTTTCTTGGGACGCATCATGATGGCCACCACCTCGATGACCAGACCCAGCACGATGGTGATGGGAGCTGCCACAAGGCGTCTGTTGTCGAACATGGCATTGTTGAACACAGTGGGGTCGTCGCTGCCGCCTCCGCTGAGGAGGATGTAGCCGATGATAAGCACCACGATACCCACCGCCATCAGGATGTAGTTGGTGATGCTGTAGGCCGAGGTGAACAGTTTTTTGGATTCGGGGGTGTTGACTTTCTTTACTGCCATAATTATCTCTTTTTTTGTTGTGATTACGTTATTGTGTGTTGCGAAGCGCCTGACGGACAGAAATCCAAGTGGAGCAGTAGGCGATGACGATGCCGGCTAAAGGAAGTCCGACAGCCATGGCTCCATAAGCCAGCCAATGCTGACGGTCGGTGATGTTGATGCCGAACTGGTTGCTGAAGGTGTATGCACTCAGTGCCAGCAGCACCACAGCCAGCAGACCGCCTATCAATCCGTACAGGATGGAGCGGCCCAGGAAGGGACGGGCGATAAAGCTCGTCTTGGCACCGACCAAACGCATGGTTTTGATGGTCTGTTGTTCGGTGAAGATGGCCAGTCGGATGGTGATGTTGATAAGCATCACGCAGACGAAGAGCAGGAGGACGATGAAGATGATGAGGAACCACGAGATTTTGTAGAACGAGTCCAATAGCTCGTCGACCACATTCTCTTGGTAGGCCACATCGGCCACTGTAGGCTCTGCCTCCATCTGTGCCTTGAACTGGTCGATGATGTCCTTCTCGTTCTCGGGCAGCAGTCCCGACTTGAAGTTGACCATCAGCGAGGGGGTGAGGGGGTTGTAGCCAAGGAAGCCCACGAAGTCATCGTCGAGCACCTCGGAGAACAGCTTGGCGGCTTCGTCGCCGGAGATATACTCCACATTCTTCACATACTCATATTGGGCGATTTTGGAGACTAACGCCGTCGCCATGCTGTCGGTGGTCTCGGGTTGGAGGTCCACCTTGAAGGTGATGCGTTCCTGCATCTCGTGGGTGGCGCGGTAGGAGTGGTATTCGATGAACATCAGCAGTCCAAAGACAAACATCACCAGCATGATGCTGAAGATGGTGGAGCTGCTGCCGCCCCATACCCGTCCGCCGTGTTTCTTGTTCTTTGCCATTGTTGTCTACTGAGGTTATGCGTTGGCCAGCATGACGGGCATCACCAGCATCAGGATGTCCTCTTTCGGTTGCTCCTCGCCCTCGTTGACGGGGAAGATGACGCCCGGGCGGCTGGGATGTGACAGGTTGATGAGGATGTTTTCGGTGTCGAGGTTCGAGACCATCTCGATGAGGAACTTGGCGTTGAAGCCTATCTCCATGGGGTCGCCCTCGTATTCGCAGGCCATCTTCTCATGGGCGTTGTTGGAGAACTCGATGTCCTCTGCCGAGATGGAGAGCTCGCGGTCGGTCATCGAGAGACGCACCTGGTAGGTCGACTTCGAGGCGAAGAGGCTGACACGGCGCAGCACGTTGAGGAAGGTCATGCGGTCGACGGTCAAGTGGCAGGGCGACTCCTTGGGGATGACAGCGTCGACGTTGGGGTAGCGGCCTTCGACCAGACGGCAGACGACATAGAAGTTGTCGAACGTGAATGTCACGTTGACGTTGTTGCTCTGGATGGTGACGTCGGT
>CAJOQB010000163.1 GCA_905236405.1 uncultured Bacteroidales bacterium | reverse complement strand
GTCGGCATTGGGCAACGCATGGTTTGTCGACAGTGTGATGCTGGTCGACGACGCCAACGCCGAGATACTGGCACTCGACAAATTCAATCCTGCCACCACAGCCATCGTGAACCGCAAGTTTGCCGACAAGGTGAACACCACACTTGTTCACGACAGCTCGGCCACCATCGTCAAAGAGCAGACTCAGCCGAAAGACCTCAACGTCTGCAGCTACAAGACCCATTCGTCGAAACCCATGATGGCCGTCTTCAGCGAAATCTATTACGCTCCCGACTGGTTCGCCTACATCGACGGCGAAAAGGCAGACTACATCCAGGCCGACTATGTGCTTCGTGCCATGGTGATACCCGCCGGCGACCACACCGTGGAATTCCGTTGCGAAGCTCCCACACAACACCGCTTGGACCGCATCACGTTAATCTTCTCTATCGTGTCCACCCTCATCGTTGCCGGAGCCCTCTTCTTCTACTATCGCAAGAGAGAAAATTCACCATTGCATCACAACAACAAACAATAAGACAATATGAATATTGTTGCAATAATGCCAATCAAACTAAAAAACGAACGTTGCCCTGGCAAAAACACCAGACTGTTAGGGAACAAACCTCTGCTACAATACGAACTGCACTCATTAATAGAGACTAAACTATGTAATAGCATTAATGTTTTTTGCAGCGACGAAGCCGTCATTCCTTTTCTACCCGATGGTGTGACTTTCATAAAGAGGACTCCTGACCTTGATTTGCCCACATCAAATTTTACACAGATTTTTACAAGTTTTAGTAAAATTATCGATGCTGACATATATGTATATGCACATGCAACGGCTCCTTTTATTACCATCGACACCATGTGTCAATGTATCAATGCTGTCATATCAAAAGAATACGATTCGGCATTTTGTGCAATTAAACTACAAGACTATCTTTGGCAGAACGGAAAGCCTTTAAATTTTGACGCGACCAATCTCCCTCGCACTCAAGATTTGACGCCAATCTATCAAGAAACCTCTGGCGTATATGTATTTACAAAAGAAGTATTCACAAAATACAAACGTAGAATTGGTGTCAATCCATTTATCAAGGAAGTATCATTCAAAGAATCTGTAGATATTGATACTCAAGAGGATTTCCGACTAGCCGAAACAATTGTAAACATTAATTTTTAATAATTATCGAAATGAATTCAATCAAAGTACTGGATGTCACTTTGCGTGATGGCGGATGTGTGAATAATTTTAACTTCGGCCAAATATATATGGAAAAAATACTTGCCGCCCAAGAAGCATCTGGCGTTGATGTCATTGAAATGGGATACATTGATGAAAACAAAGGATCCACATCTGGACGCACGCAGTACCTCAATGAGCAAGTCATCTCGGAATGTATTCTAAAACAAAAGAAACAAGGAGTGACTTATGTCGCCATGATGGATTATGGCAAGTTCAATGTAGACAATCTTAAGAATCGTACAAAAGATAGCATTGATGGAATCCGAGTGGCTTTCCACAAGAAGAACATGCGTGACTTCATTCCGATTGGAAGAAAAATCATTGAAAAAGGGTATATGCTCTTCATTCAACCGATGATTACGCTTCGCTATACCGACGCTGAATTGATTGAATTTATCGAACTGGTTAACACCGAGCTTCCAGACGCATCAGGTTTTTACATAGTGGACAGTTTTGGCGAAATGAGGCCCAACGATATGAGTCGTGTCCTCAATCTTGTTGACCACAACCTTATTCCATCTATGACATTAGGATTCCATTCACACAACAATCTCCAAATGTCATATTCCAATGCTTGTGCTTTACTTCAATTTCCCACCAACCGGAATTTAATGCTTGACAGCTCCATTATGGGAATGGGAAAAGGTGCCGGAAACCTAAACACCGAACTTCTTTTAGAGCACTTGAATCTTTACTATGGCAAACAATACAAGATAAGTCCCCTACTCGAAGTTATCGACAAAGTCATCAACCAACTTCATAGTGAGTTTTATTGGGGATATGCACCCGAATACTATCTATCGTCAGCAAACCACTGTACACCCAGCTACGCAGGCCATTTCTATAACAGACACATGCTTCCTATTGATCAGGTAGGCGAACTGCTTAGCATGATTGACGAAGGAAAGAAGATTTCATTTGACAAAAACTACGCAGAGGAACTGTACAGAAAATATAATGAGACAAAAACTGTCGATGACACAAAAACAGTGGAAGAATTGAAGAAATCATTCCAAGGGAAAAAAGTTCTTGTTGTTGCCCCAGGAAAAAGCATTGTGAGTCATCGAGACAAAATTGAACAATATTTGCAGAACGACGTAATATCAATCGGATTGAATCTAACAATTGATATTAATGTAGATTTCTTATTAACTACCCGTGCAGATGTTTTCGAGAAAGCTGTTAACGAAGGAAAAAGTGTTATTACCACTTCCAATGTCTCAAAGGGAGCACGTGGAAATATAAAAATACTCGATTATAAAAAGTGGATTGATATTGATGAACGTACTCACGACTCTTCTTCTGTCATATGCCTAAATCTGCTAAAATACATTGGAGTGAAAGATATTGCCTTAGCTGGATTTGATGGTTTCTCTGTCAATATCAATGAAAACTATGCAGACCCCAACCTTCGTCGTCCTGTAAACGATGAACAAGCTAATCGACGTAATAGTTATTACAAATCTTTTATTCATTCCTTAAAAGACACAGGAATCAACATTAGTTTTATCACCCCCTCCTTATATGAATTTAATGATTAAGCTTCTTGTCATGGATGTCGACGGCACGATGACCGACGGCAAGATATACATGGGTTCACAAGGAGAGCTGCTCAAGGCTTTTGATGTGAAAGACGGCTATGGCATCAAAGAGTTGTTGCCGAAATTTGACATTGTGCCCGTCATCATCACAGCACGCAAGAGCGAGATGCTTGCCCACAGGTGTAAGGAACTTGACATCAACGAACTTCACCAAAGCCAACGCGACAAAATCGGATGCCTTTCGGCATTGCTCGAAAAATACAATGCCACATTGGCCAACGTGGCTTATATCGGAGACGACAACCTCGACCTGCAATGCATGAAACCCATAGCCGAAGCGGGGGGAATGGTCGGATGCCCTGCCAACGCTACCCGGCAGGTGGCGGATGTTTGCCACTACCGTTCGCCTCATAATGGCGGCGACGGTGCTGTGCGTGACTTCATTGAATACATTATCTCAAAAAGCCAAAAGCAGCATTGCCACCAGTCGATTGAAGAACGACTGACATGGGCGGTGGAGTATATTGACCACCTCTATCCCAAAGACCTCTCGCTTGGAAAACATATCGTGGATCCCGATTTCTTCTACAATGTGATAGAGTACATTCCCCAGCCCGACGACAAGGTGTTGTTCGAATCACATCGTTACCATATCGATATACAAAAAATACTAGCGGGAGAAGAATGGCTGAAGACCACCGACGCTTCGACACTTGAAGCCGCGATGCCGTATGACAGCGTGAACGATGCTGTCCTCTACAAAAACGTCCATACACAGTCGGGTATATTGTTCCGCCCTTCGACCTGTGTGGTATTGATGCCCAACGACGCCCACAAGGCCACGAGATACGGTGACAAAGAGACCCAAGTAAAGAAGATAGTAGGAAAGCTAAGTATCTAGGCATGAGAAACAAGCTGATAGAAACGGGCATCCAGCCACCCTATGACAATATCACCCATGTATGTCTTACCCCCTCCATACATGCGTTGCTGCAATATCTGCTATTGTTCGACTACGACACGACGGCCCATCACACGGCCTACTTCACAGGCTATGCTGTATCGAAGGAAATTGCCTCGCGCTTGCCAGGGGTATGGATTCCTTTCGAACAGACGAGCGACAAACAGTCGTTGGACCGCATGTTCGACAAGTTTCGCCTTCGACTGGCTCGCCATACACGATATTCTTTTCTTCTAAAAGCCAAATTATTTGCCTTCGATGTAGGTTTTGTTCCACCACTTATTGGACACTCTCCATATGCTCTGCTCTCCGACGGTCCTTTGGGATTGGCACAGAATACACAAAGCGACAGCGTCGACTTCCAGCGACAACAGCATCGTCGTAAGACCCTGTCGGGCCGCATAGAACAACTGCTTTTTGGCCCCGTGGCGTTGAATCGCTGGGGTAACAACCCCCAATGTAAAGAGTTTTATCTTACAGAGGAGAACAACAGCCCTGTGCTACAAGGCAAAGTTGTACATATCGACTCGCTCCACGAACTATGGAGCCGTGCCTCTGAAGAATTGAAAGAATATGTGAAGCAGATATTCGATGTGAGCGAAGAAGACATTGCCGTCCTCAACAGCCGCCGATACATGTTCTGCACACAGCCCATGGTGGGCGACGGCATACTGACCCACGAGGAATACCTCGCTATTTTAAAGCCCCTGTTTGAAAGCTATGGCACCCAGAATCTCTTGTTGAAGCTGCACCCTCGCGACACATTCGACTATCAACGCTATTTCCCCGAGGTGGCGGTGTATGGCAAAAAAGTCAATATGCAACTGTTGGTGCTCTTGGGTGCCAACGTCGAACGAGCCATCACCATCTGCTCTTCAGCCGTCAACTCTTTTCCCGAGTCTGTCGCAGTGGATTGGTACGGCACCGACTTTCATCCCAAACTCCATGCATGGTTTGGGACAATGGTCCCACCCTACCGAGCCTACGAACAAAAAACTATTTCCACTTCAGCAATCCACGCGTGACATTGTAGCGGAAACGAACCACCTTATTGCCTTTGGCGGGTTGCAGTTTGAAAAGGAAACCTATCCACAACACAATACTGGCCGCCCATTTTACCGCTTCGGAGCAAAGTCTTTTCAGGTATTTCCCTTTCGATATTGTTGTTGTCCGATAGTGCTCGCTGACTCCAATACTATAGGTGAGCCGGTCAAAATACTCCTTGGTCAGTTTGCGGTCGGGAATGAGATGGTAGAGGATGGCATCGGGAAGGTAGTAGAACTTCATGCCTCGTGTTGTCATTTTGTCGAACAAATCCTTCTCTTCGGCACCAATCAGGCTGTCGCCCTTCCTGCCCAACGCAACGTTGAACAAACCCACCGTATCGAAGACCGACTTGCGATAAGCAGCATTGCCTCCGCCAGGGAAAGCACCTTGGGGAAACTCACGCTGTTGCTTGCCAAGATATAGCTTGCCCGTTACCAGCTGCCGAGTAAAGTGCGACATCCACTGGGGCTCTTCCGACTCAATATATACAGGCAGGATAGGTCCACCGGCAGCCACAGCATCGACATGGGAGGCAAAGAAGTCGGCATAGGTGCGGAGGTAAACATTGTTCACCGTGGCATCGTCGTCGACATATACCAACAGATCTCCTCGACTGTGTTCTATACCACAGTTTCTAGCATAAGAGAGGCCCTGCTGTTTTTCCACATAATAGTTGAACACCACATCGGGGTAGTCGTTGTGGAAACGACGGCATTCCTCTTCCGTACAGTCCGTACTATTATTATTGACCAACACCACTTCATATTGGTCGCGAGGGAAGTCGTTCTCGGCGATGCTCTTTAATACATCATATATATACTTATCGCGATTGTAGGTACAGATGATTACGCTTATCATAATGTTTCTTTTTTTATCAATGCTTGTGCATACACCAAATCTTCGGGTGTAGTGATCTTGATATTACTCGCTTCGCCCTCCACCACTGCCACTGGTTCGTCGAGGAAAGCGGCTCGGACGACGCCACAGTCGTCGGTAGGTTGATAACCCTCCATCGAAAGCACACGGGCATAGGCTTCGGATAGCAATGGCAAATGGAATGCCTGGGGTGTCTGGGCCCTATACATCCGCTTTCGATCAGGGACACAATCCACCTTCGGTAGTTGCTTGTCGTGGAGAGAGACCTGCCAGATGGTGTCGGTCGAAGGCAAACCTACTACAACAGCCCGATGGGTGTCCAAAGCCGACAAAACATTGCTGATGATACGTTGCGACACCAAAGGACGGGCCGCGTCATGTATCAACAGCCACGCATCAGCATCCAACGCACGTGCGGCGTCGATGGCTGCCAACGACGAGTGGTAGCGTTCCTTGCCTCCTTCCACCACTGCCTTCACTTTCTGCCACGGATGCTTTGCCACCACTTGTTGCATAAAGTCCTTCCAATCGCGATGCACAACAAGTACTATGGCATCGATGCCCTTATGTTGATGGAAGGCATCAATGGTGTGCTCAATCACCATGCCTTCACCCAAAGGAAGGAACTGTTTGGGACGGTCTGTCCCCATGCGAGAACCTACCCCACCGGCCAAAATAGCTACAATATTCATTGGATGTTTCATGTTGTAAATATAACATTTTCATCGGACAGCCATAGGCACCACACTTCCATAACGTTCTGCCATCCAAACTGCAAAGATACATCTTTTTTCCTCAATGTCACCTTTTATGGTTCAAATAATGAATAATTGCTATCTTTGCAATGTTTTAATCAAATCGTACAACATGCGTAAATCATTGAAGATAACCATCATATCCGTTGCATCGTTCTTCACTCTACTGCTGCTTGTTTCGCTTTTGGCAGGTCCTGTTGCCAAGAGCTATCTCAATCGCAAGGGTTCGCAACTGATTGGCCGCACCGTACATGTGGAACGACTACGAGCCAACCTCTTCACAGGGCATGTGGCAGTCAACGGTCTTCAAGTGCTGGAATCTGACGATGCAACGCCTTTTGTGGGAATCGACACACTCGATGTCTCTCTACGATTGCGGGGACTGCTGGTTAGAAAACTCCATTTTCGCCACATCACTATCTCTGGACTCGATGCTAACATAGTACAAGAAGGGAAGACTTTCAATTTCACAGACATCATCGAACGCTTCCGCAAGGAGGACACCGTACAAACAACCGAAAAGAAACCTTGGCAATTGGGGTTCTACAACGTACGACTCTCTCACTGGCATGTGAGTTATGCCGACCTATTGGTGGGGAGCCACTTGAACCTTAACGATGTCAACCTGATGATTCCCGGTGTATACTTCGATGGACGAGAGGACACCCGTGCCGGTCTCGACTTGGCACTGGCCGACGGAGGCGTTTTGCACACCGACCTCGACTACAACATGGAGACTTCCGACTTCGCACTCGACATCGCCTTGCAGCAGTTCAATCTACAGAATGTCGAGGCATACTTGACCCACTCGTTCAACATCAGCGATGTCGAGGGCATAGCCACCGCACAGCTGAAAGCCACAGGCAACCTGAGTTCCATCCTTAAGACCACCCTCCGTGGCATGGTGGACATCGGTGACATCCATGTCAGCGATATCGACAAACAGTCGCTACTCGATGTGGACAAAATCAATATCGATGTGGACAAAATCATCCTGGCCGAGAACCAATACTCCATCAATGCTGCCACCGTGGACCGTCTCCGTTCCCGCTTCGAACTCTTCCGCAACGGCAACACTTTCTCGAGACTGCCCAAAGCAAAGGAATCCAATACTGTCGACGAGACAAACGACACAACCACGACACAACGTCCTCCGATGACACTGTATGTAGGGACGCTGCGTATCAACGACGCTGCCGTCACCTATGCCGACCACACCCTCCCCGACCCCTTCGTCTATCCTGTCACTAATCTCTACATCAAAGCCGACAAAGTCACCCTTGATGGTGACAACGTTGCTGTCGTCAATGCCTCACTGCCTCACGGAGGCAAACTCGATATCCATTGGCGCGGCACACTCGACGACCTCCGTCGCCATCAGGACCTCACCGTCAGCTTGCAAGAGG
>CAJOQB010000162.1 GCA_905236405.1 uncultured Bacteroidales bacterium | reverse complement strand
ATTTCTGCGCTGGTCGTCGCGAGCCGTCGTGTGTATCGCTCCCATGGGCTACTGTCTCCGTCCCGGTTTTGCTTACCTTGACAACTACAACGCCTCCAACGGTGACATCATACTGAACAACTTTGGTCGAAACTACCGAATCGACCCTGTGGCTCTTCCGTGGTTTAACACCGAAATCTCCGTTACCTACCATTTTCGCAACCAAAATGCCTTGGGACTGTGTTATGGATGGCATTTTCTCACCTCCCGCGACAGCGGTTCCTATCGCTTGGAGGAGAGTGTCCACATGGTGAAGATGCAACTGACCGTACAACTGATAAACCGACAGCGATGAGGAAGAGAATACTCTTGATATTGGCAGTGGCGCTGCTATGCAGCTCGTGCGAGAAACTGTTCATGGAGGAGGACATGCCCTCCGATGCGGTGTCGTCGTTCAACTATCTGTGGCAGAAAGTCGACCAGCAATACGCTTTCTTCGATGTGAAGGGTGTCGATTGGGACAGTATATATAATGTATATATTGGCGAAGTAGGCGAGGGGATGGGCAACGACAGCCTGTTCCGTGTGATGAGCAAGATGCTCAACACGCTCAACGACGGTCATGTGAACCTCATCAGCTCGTTCGATGTGATGCGTTGCCATCAGGTGTACGAGCGGATGGTGGCACAAAGCAACATCGACGTTAACAGTGTCATCTTGCAATACCTGACGGTGGACTACCACTCCTCGGCGGGTTTCCGACACCACAGCATCCGTGACGGAGAGGTGGCCTATATCTATTATCCTTCGTTCAGCAACAGCGCCCCAACGGCCACATTGTATCGAATACTGCAAGGCTATCCCAACGCAAAAGGTGCTATTCTCGACATCCGTCAGAATGGTGGCGGCAATATAGAGAATGTGTGGAACATACTGAAGGTGCTGCCATCCGAAGGCAAGTTGCTTTATTACACTCAAATCAAAAATGGGCCAGGTCATGACGACTTCACCACAGCGGAACAGGTGTGGATGCCGGAGCCAGACCATATCGGCGACAATCCCGTCTATGACAAGCCTGTCGTGGTGCTGACCGACCGCGGGTCATACAGCGCCGCCTCGTTCTTTGCCCTTTGCAGCAAACGTTACGACAACGTCACCGTGGTGGGCGACACTACGGGAGGTGGCTTGGGGCTGCCTGCCGGTGGCTATCTGCCCAACGGATGGCGATATCGTTTCTCCATCACCCGCACCATCGACTACCAAGGTGTCAACTGGGAGAACGGTGTGCCACCCGACGAGGTGGTGCTGCTCGACAGAAGCCTGTTGCCGATAGACAATGTCATTGAACGGGCTTGCGACATCATTCTGGACAAATAGCAATTCAAATCATGAAAGACATCACCAATATCAAGATACGAGCCAGCTACCCCAACTATTATATGGTGTGCAAGTATGCCCATGAGGGTATGGAGGTGTTCAACAGCAATGTGGGCGACGAGGGCAACCAGCTGCAGGGCAACAAACCCGGCACGGTGCTTTATCAGGTGGAAGGCGACGAGACGGTGTACGAGTTGCCTCCTCGTTGGTACGATATGTACCATCTGATGCGGTGTCATGGTGAGGACAAGAAACACTTCCTTTCGTTGCTCATCATGAACAGTCGTGGCGAAGAGGGTGTCCGACAGGGGTGGTATACGCAACAGGAGCATGACGAGGCTGTCGAACAACTCAACCAACAGCGGACAATGTCCAGAGGCGAATGCCAGAGTTATGTGGCGTCGCATCCGTTGGTGGATGATGACATGCTTGTGACCACCTTGACTGACGGCGAGTTTAGCGACGAAGAGATAAGCCACAAAGGTCATATGCTGCTCAACTTGACTCGCGACGGCTATCCTGTACCCGATTTCGTTTTGCTCACAGCCAAAGCGTTCAACCATCCCGACCAGTTGCCTGAACTGTTAGACAAAGCCATCAGCAATCTGGAAATCATGACCCGTCAGCAACTGGGCGACGAGAATCGTCCGTTGGTGCTGGCATTGCGTTGCGCTATGCCGCAGTATATACCCGGGTTGATGCCTACCATTCTCAATATCGGTGTCACCCGTACCACCTATCATGCACTGCAACAGACCTATGGCAACGCTATGGCCAACCGAGTTTACCTCAGTACGCTGCACAACCTGCGTGCTATGTTGGGCGACGAAAGGAAATACGACAGGAACGACATCGAGTTGACCGAGAAACTGCAGCTGGAACGTATACAGCAGTTGGAACAAACCATCATCAACCAGAGCGACGACGGTCAGCGACTGTTGACCGATGCCCGCTATCAGGCATTGCGTACCGCCTATTTCGTTCGTGAGTTCTACACCAACAACACCGATTTGATACTCACCTTCATGCAGGGAAAGCAGGCGTCTCCCTCCTTCATCCTGCAACGTATGGTGTGGACCATCGGCAACAACGAGTCATACCCTGGTGTGCTCTACAGCCGTCACAGCCGTCAAGGGCGTGGTCGTCAGATAGAGAGTTACCGAAACATCTTCGGCGAGGAAATCATGACGGGCGATGTCACCACCATCGACACATCTTATACCGACCGTCATCAGATAAAGGAGGAGTTTCCTGCGGTATTCCACTTCGACCCCCTTCTGCCTTATCTTGAGAGACGCTACCAGATGCCTGTCACCATCGAGTTTGCCGTCGAGTCGCGTCCCAACAAAATCAGCTTGTTCAGTGTGTTACAGCTCAATCAGAGCGAGATGACCGGCGATGCTGCACTCATCAGTACCATCGATATGTACAACGACGGTATTATCACGAAGGAGCATGTGGTCGACTTGATAAAGCCCTACCATCTGCGGCAGATTGTCAGCGCCTCTATCAGCGAGAAGTCTATCGAGAAGTTCCAGTGTTTCGGTCATGCACTCAGTGTGTTGCCTCGTACCGCCATCAGTGCCAAACTCTGTTTCTCCATCAGTCAAGCACGTGAGCAGAAAGCCCACAACTGTGCCGTCTGCCTATGTCAGGATCGTTTTGTCCCCGAAGACACCATCACCCTCAACGAAGTCGACGCCATCCTCAGCATGGAGCCGGCAGCCATCCATGTGGTGACAGCTTGTCGCGGATATGGTATACCTGCTTTGATGAACCTTCAGAACTATGGTATTCATCGCGAAGGCAACAGCTTGGTCAACGAGCAGGGTACGGTGGTCAACGAACTGGATTATGTCACCATCAGCAGCAAACTGCAGACCGTCTTTATTGGGGTGGCTGACTACAAGCCTGCCCGCTTCACCCGTTATTTATCCGGCAAGCCGGTGACTATCGCCGACGACGAACAGCAGATGTTCCGCGACATGAAGCAGGCATACCTGCAATACCAGGAGATTATCACCAGCGAGCGGGCTACTTACATCACCGACATCAACAAGCTGGCGCGACTGATTCGTGTCGACTTGAAAGACAAGACGGAGACAGCACGCGGCATCGTCAACAACTGGTATACCGACAACCCCGACCTCTATGTGGAGCAGGTGCTGCAAAGCCGCATGGGGTCGCACCTCGACCAGAGTCGAGTGTTCGCCTTGTTGAGCAACAAAAGGAAAGTCGACTTCTTCCACCGCGTCAGCGCCGTCTGCATCAAGGAACATCGTTCGGGACTCAAGGCAGGGTCGTTCATGCTCGGTCGCTTTGCCGCCCGACCGTTGCCTATCGAGGTGTGGAGCAGTCTCAGCGATATCGCCATTGCCTTCCTGCTCAACGAGTATGTGCTGTACGAGAAGTACCTGCAGGTGTTAGAGGATGTGGGCGAGATGAAGATTGCCCGTGCCCACAGTCGTATCGAGACCGAAGGCATCGACAACGCCATTATCGACAATTTCGACATCGTCAACTTCGCGCCACTCCTCTATGCCAACCCCCAATGGGACAAAGTGTCGGATGCTTTGGCCGAAATAGACCATCAGGAGAACACCCATCTGCTGTTGGAAAAACTCAGCCGTCCCAAGGAGGAGACACTGGAACTCGACAAGCCATGGAAACGCAGTCAGGTGGAAGACCTGCTGAAAAGCCTCAATCGATAAAACAACCCGTTATGAAAACATTGATATTTGCCACCAACAACAGTCACAAACTGCAAGAGGTCAACACCATGCTCGATGGCCTCGTTACCGTCCGTAGCCTCAAGGAGATGGGACTCGACGGCGACATCCCCGAAACAGCCGACACCCTCGAAGGCAACGCCTTGCAGAAAGCCACGTGGGTGTGGGAACGCTGCCACCAAGACTGCTTTGCCGACGACACAGGTCTCGAGGTCGAAGCCCTTGGCGGTCGTCCGGGAGTCTACAGCGCCCGCTATGCCGGTGAGCATTGCTCGTTCGACGACAACGTGAACAAGATGCTCCGCGAGATGGAAGGACAGAGCAACCGCAAGGCATGTTTCCGTACCGTGGTGTGTCTTATCGAGCAAGGTGTTCCCCGCTACTTCGAAGGTCGCGTAGATGGCCAGATACTCACCGAACGCTATGGTGAGCAAGGGTTTGGCTACGACCCCATCTTTATGCCCGACCGCTTTGCCGTCTCGTTTGCCGAGATGCCGCTCGAGGTGAAGAACCGCATCAGCCATCGTGGACGGGCCATCGCCCAGTTGGTGGAGTATCTGAAACAACAATATTGACTCTCACGCCATGAAATACTACGAAGTTTACCCCTACCAGATTTTACGTGGCCACTCGGGCACAGGGATGTCGGTACTCTCCCTCTACGAGCCCACCACCCATCAGAACGTCCCCATCCTCATCGGCCCTCACGAAGCCGACATGATTACCCTCGAGCAGGAGGGTGTGCAGGCGCGTCGCCCTATGACCCACGAGTTGATATGCACCATCTTTCGCGAGTGTTCCCTCGAGCTGAAGGATGCCACCATCGACCGCTTGGAAGACGGCATCTTCTTCGCTACCCTGTATATCGATGACGGATTGTCTGTGCGGAAAGTCGATGCCCGTGCCAGCGACGTCATCATACTGGCCATGCGGATGAATGTCCCCATCCGACTCAGCCAAGCCATTCTCGACGAGGCAGGCTATCCGAGCGATGTGGAGACTATTGTCGATATGGACACCGAAGAACCCCAATACTCGCTCGAAGAGCTACAGCAGATGCTTCACGAAGCCGAGGAGGCCGAAGAGTATGAGCGGGCATCCGAAATCATGGAAAAGATAAAACAACTAAACAAAGAATAATCCATGGACACAAGAATAGCAATGTTCGACGAGGCCGCCGACTACCTCCGCAGCCACACCACCGTTCGTCCCGAGGTGGCCATCGTTTTAGGCAGCGGCTTGGGCAAACTGGCCGACCGCATAGAGCACCCCGACGTGATACCCTACGCACAGATTCCCCACTTCAAGGTCAGCACCGCTACCGGCCACAAAGGCAACCTTATCTTCGGCCATTTGGGCGGTCGTCCCGTGGTGGCCATGCAAGGACGTTTCCACTACTACGAAGGTTACACCATGCAGGAAGTCACCTTCCCCATGCGAGTGTTCAGCCGATTGGGCGTCGCCACCGTCATGGTCAGCAATGCCGCCGGCGGACTCAATCCCGACTTCCGTGTCGGCGATTTGATGATTATTACCGACCACATCAGCTTTATGCCCAATCCCCTGATAGGAAAGAATATCGAAGAGATGGGCCCCCGCTTCCCCGACATGACCACCGTCTACAGTCGTCGGCTTCGTCAGAAAGCCTTTGCCGCTGCTGAAGCTATGGGTGTCACCCTTCGTCAGGGAGTCTATGTGGCTGAGACAGGCCCCACCTACGAGACCCCCGCTGAATACCGCATGTACCATCAGTTGGGTGGCGACGCCGTGGGTATGTCCACCGTTCCCGAAGTCATCGTTGCACGCCATTGCGGCATGGAGATATTCGGCATGAGCGTCATCACCAACTGTGCCAAAGACCTCAGCGACACCGTTCTCAACGACGGCGACGACGTGGTGCGTGCCGCCGACCAAGCCGCCGACACCATGACCGAACTCTTCACCCGAATCATTGCCGAATAGACAACCACAGCCAAACAATTCACCCTCGATGCAAAAACTCCGAAGCTACGTCTTGCCCGTCGCCATTGCGTTGGGATGTCTCTTCCACAACTACTGCAGCTCGCTGGTGTTCCTCACCCCTTGGCTCCTATACCTCATCTTGTTGTTGACCTTCTGTGCCGTTGACCTTCGGAGCCTGCGGCTACAGAAACTCGACCTGTGGCTTCTGGCCTATCAAGTCATCGTCAGCGGCGCCCTCTACCTCTTGCTCCGTTGGTGTGGCGTCGACGAGATTGTCTCGCAAGGCATCTTGGTGGGTGTCCTCTGTCCTGTGGCGGCCTCCAGCGTCGTCATCGCCTGTATGCTGGGAGCCAACCGCGCCACCATGACAACCTTTACCATACTGAGCAACTTGGTCACCGTCGTCGCCGCCCCCCTCTATTTCTCGTTCATCGGGCAACAGCAGGATATGCCCTTCTTCCAGTCGGCATGGATTGTCTTCCGTCACGTCTTCTCGGCAGTGGGACTGCCGTTCCTCACCGCATTAGCGTTGCAGCTCGTGTGGCCCAAAGCCAACAACTTCCTGACACGCTACAAGACATGGAGTTTCTATTTTTGGGCCGTGCTCTTCACCATCACCTTTGGTCAGACGGTCCATTTCATCGTCCTTCAGGGTAGCGCCCATCTCGCCAGCGTCGTCATCCTCACCGTGGCCGCTGTTGTGGGAGCCGTGTTACAATTCGGGATGGGTCGTGTCATCGGACGCCACTATGGTCAAACCATCACAGGGCAACAGCTGATGGGGCAGAAGAACAGCTCGTTGGGCATCTGGATGGCCAACCTCTATCTCGAACCCCTCTCGGCTGTCTATCTCGCCAGCTACTCCATCGTACAGAACATCTTCAACTCCGTGCAGATTTGGTGGGCGCAGAAGCACGGGGTGAAAGAGACATAGGTGGAATAAAATCTCTCCAATCATTTTATTGTTGTATATTTGCAATCCGTTCTCTAAACGGAAATAAAGTATTAATAACCTAATATCAATCAATTATGACGCGAAAAGTTACGCTTCTTGCAGCATTGCTCTGCCTCTTTTCGGCAGGACTGCTGAAAGCACAGGACTGCACGACACCCATGTCGGTGCCTCAGTTCTACAATTTCGACAACATCACCGCTGGCTCCAATCCACCGTGCTGGACCGCCATCTTGAGCGGCAGCAGTGGGGCGGGAACCTTCCCCTCGGTGTATGGATGGGCACCCAATGCTCGCTCGGGCGTTAATTACTTCGAAATGGAGTCCACCACCGGCCAGGAGGAGATTATCAAAATGGCTCTCTTTGATGCATCGAGTCCCATTATGCTTTCCTTCTATGGTTATGCTCTTACTAATTATGTGCCCCAATATTTTATTGTGGGCTATTATGAGAGCGGTGGTACTACGTTCATCCCTTATGACACCATCACGCTTCCGGTGCGTGGTGCGGGAAATAATTATGGGGAAGCTCCTATTGAAGTATATTTTAACAATGTGCCAGAGAGTGAGTTCCATCCCGCATTCCGTTGCGTGGGCAGCGGTTCATCCCAGTACACCGTTTTTATCGACGATATGACGGTACAGGAGATTCCCACATGTCCATCTCCAATCGCTTTCAGTGCCTTCAATGTTCAGGCCACTCAGCTGGATCTCCAGTGGACTTCTGTAGGTACAGAGAGCAGTTGGAATATCGCTTATGACACAATGCAGATTACCGATTTCAGCGGTGCCACTGTTGTCTCTGAGAGTAGCACACCGGCTATGCTGACTGGCCTCGATGCCAACACTCATTATTACATCTATTTACAAGCCGACTGTGGCGGTGGCGATGAAAGTCCATGGGTGGGACCTCTGCAGGTTACGACACAGGCTTGTGATGAAGGTTGTTACTACTATGTCCAGATGCATGACTCCTATGGTGATGGATGGAACGGTAACAATATTTATTATTCCATTGGAGGCGTGGAGCAGAGCCATCATGCCACTATCACTGGTGGCACCTCGGGTAATGATTCACTTTATGTGTGCGATGGACAGAGTATCTCTTTCTTCTTTGGTACAGGTAGTTATGCCAGCGAGACCTCTTTCGAGATCGAGAACGCTCAGAATGAGACCGTCTATACCTGTGCAAACGGCAGTACGCTTACCAACAACGCCGTTTTCTTTACCGAGATAGCCAGCTGTACACCCGCCACTTGTCCCCGTCCTACCAACTTCGCTGTCTCAGGCACCACCAACGACAGCGTCATGCTGGTGTGGAGTGAGGCCGGCACCGCCACCTCGTGGGTTGTGGCTTATGCCACCCACACCATGGATAGCAACGACGCCTCGTCGATGACGGTCGAATACATCAACGACACTACCGCTGCCATCATCGACGGATTGGCCGACAGCTTGTACTACTTCTATGTGCAGGCCGACTGTGGCAGCGATCAAAGCTACTGGGTCGGACCCATTACGGCTGTCCCCAATGTCTTTGTCCTTCCCGCCAACTATAATGGTTCCATCACCACCTGCGGAGGACATATTGCTGACGACGGTGACCTTACAGGCAACTATTCCAGCAGCCAGCAGAGCTACCTCACCATCTATCCCCTCAGCGAAGGCATGGGCGTCTCGCTGAACGGTACCCAGTGGCTCGAAGGTTCCTCGTGGGACTACATCATCATCTACGACGGAGTAGGCACTAACGGACAAGTGCTCTTCACCAGTCAGGGAGCCGCCAACTCTTCTACCAACGGTATGGCCGTCAACGCCACCAGTATCTCTGGTCCTCTGACCCTTTATTTCCGTACTGACGGTTCGGGCAATTATGCCGGTTTCGACCTCGTGGTGAGCTGCTTCTCCAACGCCTGTCCGCTCATCAGCAACCTCGCTGTCACGGGAACAAGCGCGACGACCCTCGACATCAGTTGGTCGGCAGACAGTAGCGAGTCGGCATGGAATGTGGTTTACGACACCGTGCCTATCACCGACTTCACCAACTATACCCCCGTTTCGGTCACTACCACCTCGGCCACCCTCACTGGATTGACCACTGGCAGCACCTATTATATCTATGTGCAGGCCGACTGTGGTATCGAGCAGAGCGACTTCGTCGGACCCCTCACCGCTGTGCCGGGTTCGTTGAATATGCGTGCCAACCAGACCGACACCGTCTATATGTGCGGTGGTGTCATCTATGACGACGGTGGCCTCAATGGCACTTATTCCAACAGCCAGGATTCCTATATCATCCTGATGCCCGACACCCCCATGTCGGCTGTCAGCATCAACGGTACCATCAACAGCGAGTCGTGCTGCGACTACCTCGAAGTCTACGACGGTGTGGGTGCCAACGGTACGGCAGCAGCCGATTATCGCGGCACATCAACCATCTCCTACACCTCGCTCACCGGTCCGTTGACACTTCGTTTCCACTCCGACGTTTCGTTGGTTTACGATGGTTTTGTGATTAATGTCAGCTGTGTCTCCAACAGCTGTCCTGTCATCAGCGACCTTCATGCTACGGGCTTGGGCTCCACCTCCATCACCCTTGGTTGGACTGCCAATGGTGCAGAACAATCGTGGCAGATAGTCTATGACAGCCTGCCCGTCAGCGACTTCACAGGTTATACCCCTGTGACGACCACCACCAATTCGGCTACCATCAATGGCCTGCTTGCCAACCATCCTTATTACTTCTACATCAAGGCCATCTGCAGCGCCACCGACGAGAGCTCATGGTCGCCTGCCGTGTTGCTCAACACCACCATCTGTGACAATGCCCAGATAGCCACCACCACAGTCGGCGGTAGCGCAGGCACTTCGTCTTATTCCATTGGCAACAGCTGCTACAACTACAGCTACACCCAGACCATCCTTGACAGTGCCGAGATGGTCACCGTTGGCGGTGCTGAAATCACAGCCTTCCAGTTCGAAGTCTCTAGCGAAGAAGGACAAGGAATGTATTTCGACAGTTGTATGGTCTATTTGGGACACACTGCGTTGAGCGAGTTCGACGGCTCCTTCGAGGTGGTCGACAGTTCCTTCACCCTTGTGTATACCGGTCCGCTCAACTTTACCGGTGCTGGCTGGAAGACCTTTGAATTCGACAACACCTTTACATGGGACGGACACAGCAACGTGATTTTGGCTGTCGCTCGCTACCAAGGCAATTACAGCTGCTCGGCCTACTTCACCACCACCTCCTGCACGGGCGACAAGACCATCTACTGGTACAACGACTATACCACCCCCGACGTCACCACTCCTCCCGACGACTATAGTGTCTACACAGACAACACTCGTGCCAACATCAACCTCATCGCCTGCGGTAGTTGCGGACGTCCTTCGGTCAGTGTGTCGAGTCATGACTACCAGTCGGCCACCATCGCTTGGACGGGTTCCGCCGCGCAGTACGAAGTGGCTGTCAAAGCCAACAGCGAAACTGCTTGGCCGGCAGCCGTCTCTGTGGCCAACCTCAACACCTATACCTTCAACGCTCTCTCTCCCGCCACGCTGTACAT
>CAJOQB010000161.1 GCA_905236405.1 uncultured Bacteroidales bacterium | reverse complement strand
GATCAAGGGTGCCAAAGAGAACCACCTCGTCGTCGGTTCCCAAGCTCGCATCCTCTATGCCGACTGCGAAGGCCGCACCAAGATTGCCGCCCGCTTCAATGAAGCCATCAAGAAGGGCGACATCTCCGCACCCATCGTCCTCGGTCGTGACCATCACGACGTCAGCGGTACCGACAGCCCCTTCCGCGAGACCTCGAACATCTACGATGGCTCGAACCGCTGTGCCGACATGGCCGTGCAGAACGTCATCGGCGACTCCTTCCGCGGCGCCACTTGGGTATCCATCCACAACGGTGGCGGTGTCGGCTGGGGCGAGGTAATGAACGGCGGCTTCGGTATGGTTCTCGACGGCAGCGAAGCCTGCGACCGTCGTCTCCGCATGATGCTCCACTGGGATGTCAACAACGGCATCTCCCGTCGCAGTTGGGCACGAAACGACGGTGCTATGTTCGCCATCCGTCGTGCCATGGACATCTGCCCCGAACTCAAGGTCACCATGCCCAACCTTGTCGACGACTCCGTCCTTGAGGATCTGTTCTAAGAAAAATTAGTTCTAATCGGGTTACACACCCTAACGATAATCGGCGAGGTCCAACACCTCGCCGATTTTTTTCATCATTACTTCCGCCCTACCATCGTCAGTAGCGAATCGGTGGCAGCATCGTCGATACGGGCACCATTGTCTAAACGGTGGAAGAAGGTCATGTGGAGCGTATCCTTCTCGTCAATCCACCCAGGATTGACATCGGCCTCACAAAGTATCAGGTTCTTGTCCTCATAGATGGTATAGTCCACATTCCAAACACGTTGCCAGTTGTCATCACCCATCACATATTGCCTTACCAAACCTCCGTTATCCAACGTGCACAGCCGACGGTCGACAAAACCAGTATGTCGGTATAGCTTATAGATATCAGGTTCAAAGAATCCACCATATTCGGCATACACCACATAGTCTTTGTTGTGCCACATTCGTCGATCACCGAAGACGATTGTACCAAACATGATGACCAAACATCCAGCAGCCACAACAATGCCAATCACCCAACCCACCAGCTTCGCCCACCAGCGATTTCCTTTGGGTTGCCGTGCAGCCATCAACACCGCACATACCGCTGTTGTCAACAATGCGGCCAGCAGGAACCATTCGTCGAAATGCCAAGCCAAACGGACACCCTCCTTCATCAAGATAGAGGAGACAACGACAATTGCCCATAGCGACAAGGCAACCACACACATGACAGTCAAGTATTTCTTCATTGCAGCAAAGTATTAATGTTATTACACCCTATAATCGTTTTTCGCAGCAAAATATTACAGCCATTAATAAGATTAACGTTTCTGTCATTACAGAATTAACTATTCTTGTGCGACCATCGCCACAGGCGCCTGTATCGGTTCCCACAGCTATGCTGCGACCCCTCACACAGCCGCCTGCGGGAGGTCACGCAGGCGCCTGCGTGAACCCAAAAAGCCGCCTGCGTGAACCCCCGCAGCATAGCTGTGAAAAGAATTATATATACATCTGAATATCAACAAATAAAATTTTAATTACAGTAATAGACAAGGGGCATTTTCAACCCACCAAACACCTTTCGGGCTTTTTGCCCCTTTTGTCACCCAAAAACGATTTTAACATTCGTTTTTTGAGATTTAACAATTCTTTACCAAAGGAACGTTATTTCTTTCATCTGACAGCTGAGTCGCTCTCCGTCGTCGGTCAACAACAGAAGATGGCCGTATTGGTTGACATCGAGAATGGTGGCTCGAACAAGTCGGTCGTGATACCTATAGGTACATTCTTCACCCCGCTGCAACAGTCGTTCCAAGTATTGACGGTGGAGTTGGTCGCCATTGCCCTCACGCAATTGTGTATAGCACTGTTCCAGATGCTTGACCAATGCATCGAGACATTCCTCTAACCGATACTCACGGCCTGTCAGCTGTGCCAGCGACACTGGGTTTGGTACCCAATCGGGGAAATCCATTTGATTGATGTTCACCCCCATGCTGCATATGGCCGATTCGAAGCGTCCATGTGCTATCCGTGCCTCGAGAAGTGTGCCGCACAACTTGCGACGTCCCACATAGATATCGTTGGGCCATTTGACATGGACATCGTCCACTTGGGACAACAGCCAGTCGCTGACAGCTACCGACATAGCTTCTGTCAGGAGAAACTGTTGCTGAGGAGGAAGAAAAGACGGGTGCAGTACAAAGGAGAAGGTAAGGTTGCGGCCTGGTTGACTCTCCCATCGGTTGCCTCGCTGTCCGACACCAGCCGTCTGACTATCAGCCCAAAAAAGAGACAACTCCTCAACCTGCCGAAGGTCGAGGAGTTGGCAATAATGATGAGTGGAATCGATGACGTCGAAATGTAGTATCGTCATACAGTCATAATTTCCTTCTGTTTGGCCTCAAAGATTTTGTCGCATTGAGCGATGAACTTGTCGGTGATGTCCTGCAGCTCTTTCTCCACCTGTTTCACCTCGTCCTCGGGTACCGATTTGTCCTTGAGTTTCTTCACTTTGTCCATCACATTACGACGGACGTTGCGGACATTGACCTTGCCGTTCTCGACCTCCACCTTAGCGGCCTTGGAGAGCTCTTTGCGGCGCTCCTCCGACAACGGAGGGATGACAATACGCAGAATCTCACCCTCGTGACGGGGGGTGAATCCCAAATTGGCGTCGAGGATAGCCTTGTTGATGGCACCGAGGATGGTCTTCTCCCACGGCTGGATGATGATGCAACGGGCGTCAGGTGTGTTGATGTTGGCCACCTGGCTAATTTCAGTGGGGGTACCGTAATAATCCACCTTCACACCGTCGAGCATGGCGGGGTTTGCTTTGCCGGCACGAATCTTAGTCAACTCCTTCTCCAAGAAGTTGATGGCTCCTTGCATACTGTTTTTTGCTTCGTCTAAGCAAGCTTTCGATAAATCGTTCATAGGATTATAATATTAATGTGTATTATTCATTGTTATTGCACATCGGTGATTTCGGTACCGATGGCTTCGCCTTGCACCACTTTCAACAAGTTGCCCGGTGTGTTCATATCGAAGACATAGATGGGCAGGTGGTTCTCCTGGCAAAGGGCAAAGGCAGTGAGGTCCATAATCTTCAACCGACGAGTAAGGGCCTCCTGATAATCGAGGGTGGTGAACTTGGTGGCTGTGGGATCTTTCTCTGGATCAGCCGTGTAAACACCGTCGACACGGGTACCCTTCAAGATGGCGTCGGCCATGATTTCAACAGCACGAAGCGACGAAGCGGTATCGGTGGTGAAGAATGGATTGCCGCTGCCGCCGCCAATGATGACCACGCGACCCTCTTTCATGGCTTCGATGGCACGACGACGGCTCATGGCCTTGCATATAGGCTCGATTGCCAAACCCGAGAGCAACTCGGTACGCATTCCTTGCCGTTCAAGTTCCGACTGCAGCGCCATACTGTTAATCAACGTGGCCATCATGCCCATATAGTCGCCTTGGACACGATCCATACCTTGGGCGGCGCCACTCAATCCGCGGAATATGTTACCGCCACCGATGACAATAGCCACCTCAACGCCTGCGTCGACAGCCGTCTTGATGTCTTTGGCATACTGTTCCAACATGGCGGGATCGATACCATAACTCTGTTTTCCCATCAAAGATTCGCCGCTCAACTTGAGCAACACACGATTGTATTTCATTGTATATCCTTTCTTTATATTATTGTTATTTATTCCAATTGCATTGAAACACTTGTCCGCAATGGGGGCAACACAACCGGCTCATATCAAACGAAGATACTGATTGTTCTTACTTCTTGTCCAACTGGCAATAGACGGAGTTGTTGGAGACAAACTCGGGAACGATTTCCTTCATCTTCTCCACAATCTTCATATCATCAAGCGTGGCGAGAATGCCATGCAACTCCTCATACTTACGATCCACCTCGACAGGCTCATAGCGACGCACCTGTGCGTGCATAATCTTGGGATGATAGGTGGGTATGGTGTTCTCCTTGGTGGCCAGCAACTCCTCGTAGAGTTTCTCTCCCGGACGAAGACCGACTTCCTTGATTTCGATATTCCTTTTACCCGAGAGCTGTATCATCTTCTTGGCCATATCGTAAATCTTGATCGGCTTGCCCATATCGAAGACGAAGATGTCTCCGCCCTGCCCCATGGCACCTGCCTCGAGCACAAGGTTGCAAGCCTCGGGAATGGTCATGAAGTAGCGAATGATGTCGCGATGGGTGACCGTGAGAGGGCCACCGGCAGCTAACTGTTTCTTGAAAAGCGGGATGACACTACCGTTGGAGCCAAGGACATTGCCGAAACGAGTAGTGATGAACTGTGTCTTTTCTGAGTTTCTACTCTGGGTGTAAATCTCAGCCATACGCTTGGTGGTGCCCATCACGTTGGTGGGATTCACCGCCTTGTCCGTGGAAATCATCACAAACTTGGATGCACCGTACTTCACAGCCAAGTCAGCGAGATTCTTGGTACCAAACACATTGACGAAGACTGCCTCATAGGGGTTTTCCTCCATGAAAGGAACGTGCTTGTAGGCAGCTGCATGATAGACAATCTGAGGACGGAACTGTTCAAAGACCTCTTCCATACGTGCTTTGTCTTTCACATTGGCAATAATGAACTCCATGCAATCGACATGATGCTTGTAGGGTTCGTTGTTCTTCAACTCAAACTGGAGGTCATACATGGGCGACTCGGCTTGGTCGAGCATGACAATCTTCTTGGGTTTGAATTGGATGAGTTGACGACAAATCTCACTACCGATGGAACCGGCAGCGCCCGTAACCATAACCGTCTTGTCCACCACCTCACGGATGACATTGATATTGTCGAGTTTGATGCTCTCGCGTTCCAGCAAGTCCTCAATCTTGATGTCCTGAATCTCGTTAGAAGTAAAGGAGTCGTTTATCCAGTTGTTGATGTGAGGCACCGACTTGACCGTAAGACCCAGTTCGAGACACTTGTTGACGATAGCCTGTTTGTGAATACTGCGAATGGTGGGGATGGCAATAATCAGTTGCTGGACCTTTTTGCGGCTGATATAATCGGCATTGAGCACATCACGGTTTTTCATCACAGGAGCACCGCCTAACACTTGTCCCACTTTTGCCTTGTCGTCGTCAATGAACGCGAGTACCTGATATTCATAGTGAAGATCTTGCGACAAAGCGTTCTTGGCAATAACGCCGGCAGCACCAGCACCATAAATCACGACGTTGTAAGAGGGACGTTTTCTCTTGAAGTAGTCGTTATAGATGCGTTGGCAGAAAAGGCGAGACAGAATCATCATCACACACATCAATGAGTAAAGCATCACCATCTCGTGATAACTGAGGATGCTTTCACTATTGATGAAATGGACATTGTTGTTGACAAATGCGACAACGCCCATCACAAGGAGCGGGAATAAATTGGCCATAAAGATGCGGTTCATATCGTGCATCCCCGTGTGCCGAATGATGGAACGATAGGTGCCACAAATTATAAATGAGAAGAAGGATAGCAATAACAGAATCACCACCTTGTTAATCATGAAGCGAGACGAGAAACTAATACCACAGAATAGTTCCGTAAGTACAAACGCCACGGCGAAAATGATGATATCCATACCCATCACCACCCATCGGGGAACAGTAGAGTGACGGAATCTTTTCACCAGTAAATAAAATAACTTATTCATATTTTATCTTATTATTAGTTTGTTTACAATATTATAGCCATATCCAAGGCCCACCACGCAAATACTGATATTGTCCAATATACTATCCATAGATGTATGATTTTACAGCCATTGCCACCCTTTCCACTTCGTCATCACGAAGGTAAGGATGAATAGGCAAAGACAAAACAGTTTGTGACAAACTCTGTGCGTTAGGGCAAGCGTCCACCGAAAGAGGAAGAGAACTGAAGGCAGGAAGAAGATGAAGCGGACAAGGATAATATACTTGCGAAGGAATGCCACTCTTTTTCAACGCATCTCGCAAGCCATCTCGCTGTCCTGCATCTGCAAGACGTATGGTATATTGCGCCCAAGAGGAAGCAACCCACGAAGGCATGACAGGAATTGTCACAACTTCTTGCAAAAGGTGGTTATATTTTTCAGCAACCTTTTGAACTGCCGATAATTCATTCTGCTCGAATGCGTCAAGCTTTACCTGCAGTATGGCTGCTTGAAGTGCATCCAATCTTGAGTTGATTCCAATACGCTCATTGCTGTATTTATCTGTTCCTCTGCCATGAAGTCTCAAAGAGGATGCCATCTCCGCCCACTCGTCGTTATCCGTGAAGAGAGCACCACCATCGCCATAACACCCCAAAGGTTTTGCCGGGAAAAACGATGTGGTGGCAATGTCACCAAATGAACACGCGCGTTTCCCGTCGATGCTTCCACCAAATCCTTGGGCACCATCCTCGAGCAACAACATATGGTTCTTTCTTACCATGTTACGGATGGCATGATAATCTGCTGGCTGTCCAAAAAGGTCGACCGCAATAACTGCCTTAGGATTCAAAGAACAGTTTGCAATCTTGGCCTCCAAATCCAAAGGTGACAGGTTAAAGGTGTTTGGATCGACATCAACAAAAACAGGGGTGGCTCCCACCAACGAAACCACCTCGGCTGTAGCAAAGAATGTAAAGTCGGGAACAAACACAGCATCGCCTGCACCCACACCCCACACACGGAGCGCCAAATACAGGGCATCTGTACCATTGCCACATGTCACACAATGCTTGACACCCACATAGCGAGCCAAACGCTCTTCCAACTCCTCG
>CAJOQB010000160.1 GCA_905236405.1 uncultured Bacteroidales bacterium | reverse complement strand
GGCAACTACCGCGGCGAAGAACTTGTCCGCGAGGTGGAGAAAGCCTTGAAGAAAGAAGATAATTAACAAACAAAATCACATCCAACATGCAACACCACATCATCAAATCCTTCGCCGTCCTCGCATTGGGCGCGATGCTACTGACAACCTCCACGCCGAGGGATTCCATCAACAATGCTGTGGGCATTCCAGTTATCTCCCCATCCCCCTGAACCGCTCCCGCAGTTCTTTCATCCTTCCTATCAGCTCATCGAAGGGAAGGGCTTTGCCGTAGATGAACGACTCCTTCATGCTGTCGTAATCGCGGCTCCAGTCAGCCAACACGGCCTCGGGCGGCACGAAGTCTATCAGCTCGGGCGAATGTTTCCCGTAGTCCACATATTTCAGCACGTAATACGTCTCACGGTGCCTCACAATCTCATCATACAAGCCTCTGTCGGTAAGTGCAGCCCGTCCATACTCCGTGTCCATCAACCGCTCCAGATCATACAGATGACGGCTCATCCTCACATGCCTGGGCTTGTTTTTCTGAAACTCCTCGTTCAGCAGGAGAGCCTTCTCCAGAAACGTCCTCGTGGGCACCACTGTTCTGATGGCGCATGCCGTACCTTCATCCTCTTCCGCATAATGGTTGCTGATGAGCGACTTGATTTCCTTCACCTCGCTCGGTTCTGACATCGAAAGGCAACTGATTTCCACCTTCACTTTAGGCGGGATATAGCCAATCCGCTCCTCGCACACAGGCTTATACCACACCAGCAGACACGACGGGTCCTTGTCCGAATCAATCGGACTCCCGTCCTGCTTCGTGGTCACATTCTCTATCCGATAGTCGCTCACGCCAAGCTCCTTCAACTTAGCGTCCAGTTGTGGCGACAGGCTGTCCATGATGTACCGACGGGCCGTCTTGCGCAGCTTTTCGCGTTGGCTCCTGTTGGTCCCATTGATGCCAAAGAAACTGTGGTCCAACGCCAAGTCCACATCCTCACTCAACCGGTCAATCAGATGCCATCCCTTGCTGAGCGAAGTGCCGCCCTTGAAGAACAATGCCGGTGACGCTTCGGTCATAAACAGCGCCTTCAGCACTGCGGTCACCCACCAGTCCTTCTCGATGGCGGTTTGCGACAGCTGTTCCTTCTGCCCAGTCCGCTGCAACATCACATTCCGCTCTTCAACCGAATGGTCTTGCCAGGTACTCATATCTCCGATTTTAGTTGTTTCATTACCTTTTGCATCCATACCGGCATAAGCCTCAGGTCATACTCAAACGTCTCGTCCTCGGGATGCTCCCCGAGCAGTTTTTTCACCATGCCCGCCTGCTCCGCTGTCAGCCCGTCCTTGCCCAACGCCTTCAAGGCCTGTGCCAGCAATGCCATCAGCTCGCCCTGAAACGCAAACGTTTTGGGTACCGACCGTTTCAGCTTCACCTTCACGCCACCCACCTCCAGATCCCTTGCCGATCCGCTGGTCAAGTATACTTGACGCATAGGCACCTGCGTCGACAGCCCCAGTTGGTTCAGCACCGCATTGCCGCTGGGCAGTATGCGTGCATTGTCGCGCCTCGCTACAGCCTGCAGCACCTTGTCGACCGAAGGCAGCAACGGGCCGAATTTGGTCATCACCGGTTTGTAGTAGATACCTTTCGACAATTTGATGAACGACCCCTCCTTGCATTTCCTTGCCAGGATGCGGCAAGCAAACGCCACGTCATACTCGGGATAATCCGACAGGAAAACCAACTCACCCACCGGTAGTTCATCCAGCTTGTAACTCAGACTGTTCTCTTTCAATATTGGCATATTAGATGCACTTTGTTTTGGGTGCAAAAATACAATTTTTCTCCAATCGGCCACTAAAAATCAAAAATATTTGCAAAAATTTTGACTTTTAACGTCATATTCCAAAATAATTTCACTTTTTTGTCCGTTGTTTCAAAAATTTGGGTTATTATATTTGTAGAGACGCACAAAAACGATGACACAAAAGGACACGAACAGATACGATGACTTCGACTCGCTGGTGGCACGCCACCGGAAGTTGATTCGCGGCCTCTGCCGGTGGAAAGCAGGCGGACAGGCGTGGCTCATGTCCGAACTGATACAGGAGGTGACGACACAGCTGTGGCACTACCGCCACAATCTGCGTACCAATGCTACCCCTGGCGAGGAGCGCGAGTGGGTGCGGTTCCACTGCCGCAGTGTCTTCGCCCATCTGGAACGAAAACAGGACCGGGAAGTGGAGACAATGCCGCTGGAAGAGGCCGCGCTTGTGACCGCCGACGAAGGGAATCATACCGAGCTTATCGACCGCCTGGCCGCCAATCTCACCCTACAGGAACACCATGTGCTGGAACTCATTCTCGACGACTATACCGACGGCGAGATAGCATTCTTGCTGCACATTGGCGAGAATGAGGCCAAGCGTCTCCACGCACAACTGATTGAAAAGATGAAACGTAAAGCCAATATAATATGAATATGGACGAAAAAGATATACTAAAACTCATTGAGGCCGAGCAGATCCGCCGACGCAGGGCCGATGCCGAGCATTTGCGACGGCTGTCGCAAGGGCTGGCAGGCAATGCGGAGGCTTTCTGTGCTCATCGTCGTCTGCTGCTACGCGTGGCCGCCATGGTACTGATTATCCTCCTGCCGGGAGTTTATGCCCTGCTGCTGCCCCAGCGGGTGGACGACCGTCATGTGCTCTGCAACCAGCAGGGCGGAGAAATGCTGGTGCTCAACCGTGCTTGCAGCGCTTTGGGCACATGCGACGACCCGAATGTGGTAAGATTTAAAATGGAATGGTAACAAAAAAAGACAATGAATCGTAACGCGTTCATATATATGGGTATCTTGCTACTGCTGCTGGCAGCGGTGACAGTATGGAAGATGCGTCCCGAGCCGGTGGAGGGCAGCGATCTATACCAGCGGTGCAAGGATATACCCGGTGTACGCGTGGGCTTCATCAAGGACTTCCCGATTAACGACACGCTCGTCTGCGACGTCACCACCTTCGAAGCCATGACCGACGAAGGCTGGGAGTGGATGCTGGACAGCCTGGGAGTGAGGAGAATGGCCGACATGGAAGCAATCCTCGACTCCATCGATTGCGCAACAGGAGTGTCTGTGGATCGTACCAAAACCATCGATTTCTGGCAGAGCCAGCGCTTCCACCCCGAGTTGCAGGGTGGCTCGAACGAGCTGGACAACAGCGTGGACTGCAACCTGTCCTCGCTACACTACCACTGGTTGACGGTATACCATGCGACTTCAGAAGAAGAAATATCCGCAGTCGTCAACTACTATATCGACTATCAAGTGGACCATCCGATGACGATGATTCCAACAAAGGACAAAGAGATAAAGCCCTCGGCGCAGCCAGCAATCAAGAAACAATAAACCTTTAACAATATAAAACAATGAAACGTACAAAAACACTCATTTCGTTCCTCGCGGTGCTGGCATTTGCGGCAAATATGCACGGCCAATCTGTCTACGACTTTTCTGCCGCCGCGCCGACCGGCCAGATGCTCTACTACAAAATCTGCGACTCGGCACAGGTCAGCGTGGTCAACCCGCGCACCAACAACGGCGACAGCAACTATGTCGCCGGCGACCTGGTCATCCCCGAAACGGTATCCTATTGCGGAACCACCTACACGGTGACCGGCCTCTCGACCCACAACTTTATGATGGGCACCTTCTACAACTGCAAGACCCTAACGTCGGTCTATGTGCCCAACAGCGT
>CAJOQB010000159.1 GCA_905236405.1 uncultured Bacteroidales bacterium | reverse complement strand
CTATGTGGCTCCGGCTTCGATGCTCAAGGCCACGTCGCACTATGACCTCTTTGCCCGTATGCGTTTCAGCTTCAACAAGAAGCTTGAACTCAACGCCCACGCTGTCTACACGCTGTACAACAACGGGCTCCTCTTCCGTCTCGACAGTCTCTACGCTATGGGGAATGTCTTCGTACCCTACTATCGCAATTATCAGAAAGCCATGGTGGGCGCCGACCTGACGTTTGTCAACGACGAGATGATTCGTCTCAACCTGGGTGGCAACTACTACTACAGCCATGCCGACTATCGCGACTTCCCGCTGCTCTATCAGCCCAAATTCGACGCCCACTTAGGCGCCCATGTCAACTACAAGGACAAGGTGCTGGTGGGTCTGCAGGGCCTGCTGGTGGGCCCGATGTATGGCGATGCTGCCTACACCTCGGCTGTCAACTCCGAGTACGGCAACTATGTGATGACCGACACGCTGGGTCTCCGTTACGGCTTCGACGCCGAAGTGGAATATGTCTACAACAGGGCACTCTCGTTCTTTGTCAAGGCCGACAATATCCTCTGTCAACGTTATTTCCTTTGGAGCCACTATCCTAGCCAACGTCTGAGAGTGATGCTGGGATTGACTTATACCATCCCCACCAAGAAACACTAAGCTGCCATGATGACCTTTAAAGAGACAGTCAACTTTCTGGAGAAAGCCTTTCCCGCCTATCACCTCATCGGCCCCTCGGCCTACAAAGCCGACTTGGTCAACACCGAACAACTGATGGAACACTTGGGCCATCCCGAGGACCGTTTCCGTGCCATCCATGTGGCCGGCACCAACGGCAAGGGGTCGGTGTCGCACTCGCTGGCTTCCATCCTGCAGCAGGCAGGATACAAGGTGGGGCTCTACACCTCGCCCCATCTGGTCGACCTACGAGAACGGGTGCGTATCAACGGCGAGATGATATCGGTCGAAGAGGTTATCAACTTTGTGGAAACACATAAGCACTATTTCAAGGAACACAGCCTCTCTTTCTTCGAGATGATGACGGGCATGGCTTTCCACTGCTTCGCTGTCCACCAAGTGGATGTGGCTGTGATCGAGGTGGGCATGGGCGGCCGTCTCGACTCTACCAATGTGGTGCACCCCGACCTCTCGGTCATCACCAACATCGGCTTCGACCACACCCAGTTCCTCGGCGACACCCTTGAGGCTATCGCCGGTGAGAAGGCAGGCATCATCAAGCCCCATGTCCCTGTGGTGATAGGGGAGACCCAAGAGGCCACACAACCGGTGTTCAACGACAAAGCCAAGAAGTGGGAATGTTCCATCACCTTTGCCGACCAGCAATATCAGGTCCGTGTCAATAACCCGATGACCGACGACCATATGCTGGATGTCGACATCCTGTCGGGCAAAGACATTGTCTACAAACACCTGCTTTTTGCCCTTATGGGCGACTATCAGCAGAAGAATGTCCTTACGGCGTTATGTGCTGTCGACGCGTTGCGTCGACTGGGCTATCGTATCGAAGAGAACCATGTGAGAGAGGGATTGATGCAGGTGGTGACTGCCACGGGCCTGCATGGCCGTTGGGAATACTACGGCACCCACCCCGACATCATCTGCGAGACGGCCCACAACGTCGACGGCATCCAGTCGATGCTTGCCAAGTTACAGACGCTCAAATACAACCGGCTCCATCTGGTCTACGGCTGTGTCAACGACAAAGACTACCAGCATATCATCCAGTTGTTGCCTCCCGACGCCGTCTATTATTTCACCCAACCCAGCACTCCCCGAGCCCTTGATGTTCATACGTTGGCCCAAGCTGCCGAGTCCACTGGTCGTTGCGGATTGGTCTATCCCCAATGTGAGCAAGCCATCCGCTCCGCCCAGCTCCATGCCGGCACCAACGACGTCATCCTTATCACCGGCAGCATCTTCCTCGTGGCCGACGCCATCCCTGTGTTGACCGAAGAGACACTCGAGTAAAGGGGTTCAAGGAGGCGTGTATTTTACCTCCCGCAGGCGCCTGTGGGAGGGGTTGCAGCATAGCTGCGGGAAGGGTAATTGCTATGCTGCGGGAACCCATGCAGACGCCTGTGTGAAGGAATGCGGGCAAAACAATTTCCCTACATAAATATATATATTATATTATGCAGAACTGAAAAAAGTCGTATCTTTGCAGATTAAAATAAAGGAATGCAAAAGATATGGCGAGGTTTTGCATACATATGGCATATAATGGGTTAAACTATTGTGGATGGCAGACGCAACCCAACGATCCGACGGTGCAAAAGACACTGGAGGAGGCTTTGGGCACCCTGCTGCGTACCCCCATCGCCATCATGGGGTGTGGCAGGACCGACACGGGCGTCCATGCCAGCGACTACTATGCCCATTTCGACCTCGATACCGCAGAGGGTGGGGGAATGCCCGACAATCTGGTGTTCAAGCTCAACAGCTATCTGCCTGCCGACCTGCGTATATTCGACATCTTTCCTGTCCCCTATAACTTCCACGCCCGTTTCGACGCCACGGCCCGCACCTATCGTTACCAGTTGTCGGACCAACGGCTGCCGTTCCATCAGGGACTCTATGCCCGCACCTATTTCACCCTCGACCTCGACAAGATGAACCGTGGTGCGGAGATACTGATGGAGTATGAAGACTTCACCTCCTTCGCCAAGGTGCATACCCAGGTGAAGACCAACATCTGCCATCTCTTCGAGGCCCATTGGGACCGTGAAGGCGAGCTGATGGTGTTCACCATCAAAGCCAACCGATTTCTCCGCAACATGGTACGAGCCATTACAGGCACGCTGATTGACGTGGGACGCGGTGCCTTGGATTACGACGGCTTGCGTCGTGTGGTGGAGCGTAAAGACCGTTGCGCTGCCGGCACCTCGATGCCGCCCCAGGCCCTGTTCCTGTCCAAAGTGGACTACCCTTGGGATGAGATATGGCAACGTCCCATGAATCCTCCAGAAAAAATAACGAACCATGAAATACATTGAAGTAACCCTGCATATTGCTCCGCTCGACCCCTTCAAGGACCTGATGGTCTATGCATTGGGCGACGAAGGCCCCTACGACAGCTTCACCGACATACCGGACGGTGTCAAAGCCTATGTGCCTGCCGACCAATACGACGAGGCGTTTCTGAAACAGGCCATTGCCGATGCTGGATGTCAGATAAGCTATGAGGTGGCTGAGATGCCCGACAAGAACTGGAACGAGGTGTGGGAAGCTGGCCATCAGCCAGTGTTGGTGGAGGATTTCTGCTGGGTGCGTGCTCCCTTCCATCCTCATCGCAATGATGTGGAGTATGAGATAGAAATAGAGCCCAAGATGTCGTTCGGTACGGCACACCACGCCACCACCTATATGATGTTGAGTCTGTTGCGTGACGAAGAGGTGAAGGGCAAACGGGTCCTTGACATGGGTAGCGGTACCGCGGTGCTGGCTATCCTGGCTGCCAAGAAGGGCGCGTCGTATGTCGAGGCTGTCGATGTCGACGAGTGGGCCTATCGCAACGCTTTGGAGAACATCGTACGCAACGGAGTGCCCGAGATACACTGTCTGTTGGGCGATGCCACGTGCCTGACCTCCGACAAGCATTTCGACTTGATACTGGCCAACATCAACCGCAACATCCTGCTCCGCGACATGGTGCGCTATGTCAACGTGCTCAACCCTGGCGGCAGCATCCTCTTCAGCGGCTTCTATCAGAGCGATGTGGCCAAGATACAGTCGGAGGCCGAACGGTTGGGTCTGACCCTCGACCGACAGATGGTACGCGACGAGTGGACGGCATTGAGATTTGTAAAACAATAATATAACAAGCACTATGATAGTCTGTATAGCCGAGAAACCCAGTGTGGCACGCGACATCGCCCGCGTGTTGGGCGCCACGTCGTCGCATGACGGCTACATGGAGGGCAACGGCTATCAGGTGACATGGACCTATGGCCACCTCTGCACCTTGAAGGAGCCACACGACTACAGCATCGACTGGAAACACTGGGACACCCGTTTTCTGCCTATGATACCCAATCCGTTTGGTATCAAACTGATAGAGAATGATACCTATAAGCGGCAGTTTGCTGTGATAGAGCAACTGATGCAGCATGCCGACCGTATCGTCAACTGCGGCGATGCCGGACAAGAGGGCGAGCTCATTCAGCGTTGGGTGATGCAGAAAGCCAAAGCCACTTGTCCCGTGAGCCGTCTGTGGATATCGTCGATGACCGACGAGGCCATCCGTCAGGGCTTCAGCGAGCTGAAACCACAGGAGGAGTACCAGCGGCTTTACATGGCGGGTCTTTGCCGTGCCATGGGCGACTGGCTGTTGGGCATGAACGCCACACGACTGTACACACTCCGCTATGGCACCAGCAACCAGCTGTTGTCGATAGGACGGGTGCAGACCCCCACGCTGGCCATGATTGTCAACCGTCAGTTGGAGATACAGAACTTCCAGCCCCAGCAGTATTTTGTCCTGTCGACAGTCTACCGCGACACCCTTTTCACCGCCACCCAAGGCAAGATAGAAAGCCAGGAAGAGGGCGAGAAGGAGTTGGCTCGCATCCAAGACCGCGACTTCGAGATAACCAAGGTGGAGGCCAAGAAAGGCAAAGAGGCGCCGCCACGACTGTTCGACCTCACATCGCTGCAGGTTGACTGCAACAAGAAATTCTCGTTCTCGGCTGACGAGACGCTGAAAATCATACAGTCGCTCTACGAGAAGAAAGTGACCACCTATCCCCGTGTCGACACCACCTATCTGAGCGACGACATCTATCCCAAATGCGGCTCCATCCTCAATGGATTGAAGCCCTATCTGCCGTTGATGGAGCCGCTGCGTGGCAAGAAGTTGCCCAAGAGCAAGAAGGTGTTCGACTCGTCGAAGGTCACCGACCACCATGCCATCATCCCCACGGGTGTCGACCCCTCGTCGGTGAACCTCACCCGTCAGGAGAAACAGGTTTTCGACTTAGTGGCTCGCCATTTCATTGCTGTCTTTTATCCCGACTGCCAGTTCCTGACCACCACGGTGTTAGGCGAGGTAAAGCCTTTGG
>CAJOQB010000158.1 GCA_905236405.1 uncultured Bacteroidales bacterium | reverse complement strand
GCCTCAGCAGAACGAAAGAACACCCTTCGGGATGCTCTTTCGTTTTGCGTTCGGCTTCGTGTTATGTTAGGGTAGGGTACTTCTATAAAATATATGTGAGAAAAAATAAATAAATAATTAATTATTTTTTTTTTTTATGTTACTATATAATAACCCTAACCTAACCTAACCCAAGAGAACATAAAAGGTATAATAATATATTTATGACATTTTTTTTGCTGATTGCTCGAAAATTTCTACTTTTGCATTGTCAAACACGATAAAACGCTAACACGATGAAACGTTGTCCTTTTGCAGCTATTTCAGCGCTTATTCTACTGATAGTCATGATGAGAATGGCTCCAGTGAGGGCCTGCGGCCCCTATTATTGGTTCTACGAGGTGACCGAAGCACCCGACTACTATTTCACTCGTTTTGTTGCATCTCCCACCTCCAACGACCGTTTTGTGGAATGGAACTGTCGCCAATGGGCACAGCAAGTGGGGGGAATGGTGTCGGAGGAGGATGTCCGCAAGGCGGTCTATGACTACAGCTTGGATGTGTGGGAGAAGATGGTGGGCTATGTCTGCGAGGGCGCTCCGATGCTGCTGCCGCCGGTGTATGCCGACAACGCTTTCCTGCAACGGCTGATGGCGACTCGCGACAGCGTCTCGGTGCGTCTGCTTTGCTATTCCAAACGCTACGAGGCCATCCGTGGCCGGCAGCTTGACCCCTGGACCTACCGTCCCATGAAGAACCCCGAACGGGACTTGCGGCGTTGTGCCGACTATGCTCGTGGCTGTTTCGACCGCACTCACTCTACCCGTGCACTGCTGTTGGCGGTGAAGTCGCTCTTCGCATTGGAGGCTGACCAGGAATGCATCAACCTGTGGCGACGCAGCGCCTCGCTGGTGGCTCCTTCGCCCCTTCGCGACAGGGCGGAGGGATATGTGGCGGGGTGCATGGCCCGCAAAGGCGACAAGATGGGTGCCTCGGAAATCTACATGAGGCTGGGCGATTTGGAGTCGCTGCTGCAACTCAACGGCGAACAGACGCTCATCGACCTGACCGAAAAGGTCTATGCCCGCAACCCCAACGCCGCGATGCTCACCGACGCGGTGCAGTATATGCTGCTGGCTTGGCACTGGCCATATGTCAACTTGGACTCTCGCTATCTGGTCTACCAGTTCATCAACGGTGACGACAACACACGTCAACGGCTGCTCTCGTTGGCTCTGCGTGCCGCCGACCACCCGTCGGTACGCAATCGCAATATGTGGCGTTATGCCGCCGCCGCTCTCTACGACAGCCAAGGACAGTCCGAGAGGGCATTGGCCATGCTCGACAGGGTGGAGCCGACGGTCGACGAGGACTATCTGGCCGACGCCATCGCCATGCTGCGTTGCAAGGAGTTGATGAAGACGATGCCGATGGGCAAGGACTACGAGCAGATGTTGCGGCAGCAATACTTGTGGCTCGAAGGACGCTGGCATGAGCTGTTGGCCCAGATGAAGCAAGACCAGAGGACAATACTGCGTCGCGAGGAACCCAACGAACTGTATATGAATTTCACTTCGGCCTTCACATGGGGCGACGAGTCGTTGGCTCACCAAGGGATGCAGATGCTCTATCTACAGTTGCAATGGCGACAGATGGTGAAAAACCATGTGCTGCCTCGTCTGCTGGCCGACGGACAGGTCATCCATGCGTTGCAGGTGGCCAACGCTTCGGAGAACGGTTTCTTTGCTTGCATCGGCAGCACGGCTCTCGACGGCAAACGCCTCGGACAGATGGATGGCGACGACCCCAACGACTGGTTCTATTACTACCAAGGCAACGGTTTCGATTTCAGCAACGAGGCGTTCCTGCTGGCCGACAGCATGGATGCTCAGACGCTGGTCGACTACTGGAACTGTTTGGAGAAGAACAAAGGCGACGACCGTTTCTGGAACTCCCGCAGCTATGCCAACAAGGACTACTGGTACGAGCAGATAGGCACCCACTGGATGCGGCAGCAGGAGTTCGCCACGGCGGTGGAATGGCTGCAGCGGGTCGACCCCGAGTACCAGAGCCGTACTAACCTGCGTGGGTGGTACCAATACGACCCCTTCTTGGTGGGCAACCAGCGTTGGCTCCATCCTGAGCAGGCCAAGCTGACCTTTGCCCGTCGCATGGCACAGCTGAAAAACACCATGGAGTTCTCGCCTAATGCCGACGAACGTGGGTTGGCGGGTGTGCAGTATGCCACGGCGTTGGCCCATGCCACTGACGAGTGCTGGCCGCTGATATCCTATGGCAAGGGCTGGCAGACGGGCGATTGGGACGAGAAGACCTCCTCGTACATCGTCACCGGCTACGAGACGGAGAGTGTCTGGGGCCGTTGCTACAACCATGCCCGTCCGCTGCAGTTGAGGAACGAGGCCACGGTGCTGCTGCAACGTTCGCTGTCGATGATTCGCGACCGCGAGGCGTTGGCACAAGCCCATGCCTTCCTGGGCCATATCAGCTATGTCGTCAAGCACCTCACCAACACCTCGACGGCACAGTTCTATGCCCGCCACTGCGACGAGTGGAGCGACTACGTGATGTAGATGTAATTTGATTGTAGAACGACATCTATATGCAGTTTTATTATAATATAACAATAATAAGGGAATAGTATAGACGTTTACTAAATCTTGAAAACGAATATGATGACAGCGTGTTTCTTTGGGAGTAAGACAAGTCATAATTGACAAAAGTCGTACTTGCATCTATAGGAACGACCGTATCGACCTCCCCTCCGACACCCTATATGAGTATGTTGTCAGCATAGCATGACTGCAAAAAAAGTTTATGGAATCAAAAAAAAGTGTATTTTTGCACCCAAGTAATAATACAGCGAAATGATGTAATACGATAATATAACATACATAAATGTAGCGTTTTAGCTTTTGTTAGCAGGTCCGAAACCTAGGAAATTTCAGAGACCATCATGTAAAGAAAGCCTGAACGCTCGCGGTGATACCGTGGGCTTTCTTGTTAACATGATGGGTTATTCCTAGGACCTCGGACTTGGACAAAGAAGTTCGCGGTTTTTTTATGCAAGTAAACGAAGGAATTATCAATCAATAAAACAACAAGAAAATGAAATCAATTCAACACATTGTAGTGATTGCCCTTGCGGCAATGGTAATGGCGAGTTGTGGCAGTGCCAAGCAGGCCGCCGACTCTCGCATCGAAAAAGGAAAAAGCATCGAAGGTGTCGATGTGGTCGTCGAGACTATGAGAACGCACGGTATTGAGATGGCAGACGAGCTGAGCGAGGATGGCACCAAGATTATCAAGGTGGCGTACAAATGGTATGCAGGTATCGGCAAAGCCAACGACAAGCAGACTGCCATCGAGATGGCAGAACGTGAGGCACGTGCCACTATATCGCGTGTCGTCGAGAATCTTGTGCTCGATCAAGCAGAACGTGGCACTTTGGGCAACAACGGTGATGTTCAGAAAGCCATCACCTCGCATTGGCAGCAGGTGAGTCGAAGCATTCAGAATGCCTGCGAGCCCTTTGGCGACACCAAGATTGAGTACAATCCAGCTACACACATGTACACCGTTACATCCAAGGTGGGCATCCGTGGCGACAAGTATCAGCAGATGCTCAACAACGCCGGCAACTTCAAGCCCAGCAACCTGAGTGGCGACGAATTGAAAGAGTTTGTCGAGACCAACAAAGCCATTATGAATGCCGCCAAAGGGGAATAGGCCATGAAGAGACTTGTGACATTACTGCTGTTGCTTGTAGCAGGTTTTTCGGTGTCGGCACAGAACTATCCGTCGGAGTGGACGAGGTACACCTCCGATGCCTACTACCATGATATTGAAAGTGCTTTCACCAAGCAGGAAGCCCTTGAACTGGCTCGCACCAACCTCGCCCGACAGATACAGGTGCGAGTTACCGAGGTGAGCCAGATGGACAAGAATGTGATAAATGGCAGGTCAAATATCACTTACAACTCGTCGAAGAATTTCGCCACCGATGTGGATATGGATCTTGCCGAGTCCAAGAGCCACTACAACGACATGCAGGGTAGGTACTATGTTCTTGTCTATATCGACAAGGCGGCAGCCTGCACCTACTATGAGAACGAGTTGAAAATGCTCGTCAGCAATGTTGACAACGCCCTTGCCATCGCCGACAATTATGTCAGCACAGGGTTCAAACAGAAAGCCAAGACCGAGTTAGAGAAAGCATTGCGTCTGTTCGATAACGCTAACAAACCTTTCTTTTGGCTCAATGTGTTCGGCCTCGACGAATCGAGGATTCAGCGTTATCTGTCACAGGTGCACAGTCGTGAACAGGCAGTCAAGCAGCGGCTGGCCGATTTGGAATATGGCACCACATACTGTGTGGTGTGTGATGCCGACTTGTTTGGCAAGAAGTATTTCAAACTGGCCAACGAGGTGAAAGGCGAGTTGGCAGCTTCGGGCTGTAACTTCGTCGACGATCCCTCCAGTGCCGATATCGTCATCCGTATCAATGCTTCGGCTCGCAGGTACAACGAATACCAAGGCATGTACTTTATCTATGTCGATCCTGCTGTCGCCATCGACAAGACGGCCACTGGTCAGCGTGTCTATGAGGACGAGTTGTCGGTCAAAGGTGCCCATACGCTGGGTTACGACGAGGCGGCCCGCGACGGCTATAGAGAAACAACAAAACAAATCACCAAAATGTTAAAGGAGAATATAAAACGCTGAATTCAAGTCATAAACGCAACACTTCAGGTGTAAGATAGTGATTGGGTTGTTGGTGCAAATATAGAAAGAAAATTTCAATAG
>CAJOQB010000157.1 GCA_905236405.1 uncultured Bacteroidales bacterium | reverse complement strand
GGGGGTCGACCCGATGTGCTTGGCGGCATAAGACAGCAGCGTGAGGGCGAAAATGGAAGGCACAACGGCCAGCCATATGGCAAAGAACCAGGCACGTGGCGTGTGCAACCCTTCAATGGGTCGGCCAGTGACAAGGGGGACGATGAGGTTGAAGAGCATACAGTAGACAAGCACGTAGAAGGTCACTTTGAAGGGCGACATATGGAGTTTGCCTCGGTTGCTGATAATGATGTACACCGAGTAGGTGAGTGCCGACACCAGCACCAACACCACACCCACGGTGCTGAGACGCCCTGTCCGGTCGCTCCAATAGAGCAACGCCACACCTATAAGGCTCAGCAATATGGAGGTGACAATCTGCCAGGAGATACGTTCCTTGAAAAGCACAGCCATGATGACGGCAGTCATGACTGGATAGGTGAAGAGCAGGGTGGAGGCGACGCCAGCGTCCATGTGGTGGAAACTGCTGTAGAGCGTGAACGAGGAGGCGACGAAAAGAATGCCCAAGGCGCTCAGGGTCTTGAACTCTTGGAGGGTGACCTTGAACGACTCTTTTCTGGCAATCAAGATGATGGCAACAATGATGGCGGCGATGCCAAAACGGTAAAGCAGCACGGAGTTGGTCGACAGCCCATCGCTGTAGAGATTCAACGCCCCGAGGGGGTTGGTACCGTAGCATACTGCCGCTGCTATTCCGGCCACTGTTCCCCAAAATTTCCTATTCTTATTTCCAGTCATCTTATTGGCAATTATTGTTATGCGGCGTTTTCTGCCTTGCTTTTCGGAATGCAAAGGTACACAAAGCAGAAAATATTTTTGAAAAAACGACTTGGGATGACTACGGATAGAAATTATTTTCTACTTTTGCAAAAAGTTTCGAGCACCAAAAATGGTGTCCGACGTATGTTATTTGGTTGAAAAGGAAATAGTTAATATAAGATGTCTGATATTGTAAAAATTAAAAAAGGAGTGGATATCCCGCTAATCGGCCACGCCAAGAAGGAACGCATCGAGGAGCGTGTGGTGGCCGAGTATGCTGTGAAGCCTACCGACTTTATCGGCGTGGTGCCGAAGATGCTGGTGGCTGAAGGCGACGTTGTCAAGGCGGGGACACCCCTCTTCTACGACAAGAACAATGAGTCGGCTCGGTTCACAGCTCCTGTCAGTGGCACGGTGAAGGCCATCGTCCGTGGAGCCAAGCGTGCCATTCAGGCGGTGGTGGTGGCAAGCGATGGCAAATATGAGAGTTTGCCCTTTGAGAAGAACGATGCCGAACATCTTGACCGTCAGCAAATCATTGACGCAATGGTGAACAGCGGGTTGTGGACCATGATGCGTCAGCGTCCTTTCGGCACCATTGCCAATGTGGCTGACACCCCCAAGGCTATCTTCGTGAGCTGCTTCGATTCGTCTCCATTGGCCGCCGACTATGACTTTGCATTGCATGGCCGCGAGGTGTTCTTCACCAATGGCATTGCCCTTCTGGCCAAGCTGAGCGGTGGAAAGCTTCACCTTGGTTTCCGCAAGGGACAGAAACTGGCACAATGCAAGTTCCCGCAGAATGTCGAGGTGCACTATTTTGAAGGTCCTCATCCCGCAGGCAATGTGGGAACGCAGATTGCTGCCATCGACCCTATCAACAAGGGCGAAGTGGTTTGGGTGACGACTCCCGAGGTGGTGTCCAATTTGGGACGTCTCTTCACCACAGGCGAATATCGTCCTGAGCGCTGCATCGCCTTTGCCGGTCCTAAGGCCGCTCATCCTCGCTATTATCACACTATTAGTGGTGTTTTGGTGTCAGATATGTGTGAAGAACAGGAAATCGATGCTGCCACCACTCGCCTGATAAGCGGCAATGTCTTGAGCGGCACCAAGATTTCCACCGACGGTTATTTGGGCGCTTTTGACAGTCAGCTGTGTGCCATCCCCGAGGGTGACTATTACGATTTTATGGGTTGGTTGGCCCCCGGCTTCAAGAAATTCAGCCTGCAACGTACTTTCTTTAGCGGTTTTTTGGCATTCATCGGTCATCGCGACAACGATAGCGTGGATGCTGGCAGGGACACGCTGTACAACATGGACACCAACTATCACGGCAGTCCCCGTCCCTTGGTGTTGACAGGCAACTTCGAGAAGGTGTTCCCCTTCAAAATCTATCCGTTGCAACTTATCAAGGCCGCCATTATCGGTGACATCGACCTGATGGAAAACCTCGGCATCTATGAGGTTGAGCCCGAAGATTTCGCACTCTGCGAGTTTATGGATCCTTCAAAAACAGAGATACAGACCATTATCCGTCATGCTTTGGAGACTATCAGAAAGGAGGCTATGTAAATGAAACTTAGAGAATGGATTGACAAAATCAAACCCAATTTTGTGGAGGGTGGCAAGTTCCCTTGGCTGAAGAGTACCTTCGAAGCTTTTGAGACGTTTGCCTTCACTCCGAAAGAGACCACCACACGCGGCTCCCATATCCGCGACGCTGCCGATATCAAACGTACTATGATAACGGTGGTCATCGCGCTGATGCCTGCCCTGCTTTTTGGCATGTGGAACGTGGGACACCAGTATGCTTTAGCCACTGGCGAGGTGATGGGCTTCTGGGCCAAGTGGTGGTTTGGCTTCATCCGTATGCTTCCCCTGATTGTGGTGAGCTATGTGGTAGGTCTGGCCATCGAGTTTATGTTTGCACAAATCCGCGGCCATGAGGTCAACGAAGGCTTCTTGGTCACGGGTCTTATCATACCGATGATTGTCCCCATCTCCACGCCGTTGTGGCAGTTGGCTCTTGCTGTGGCTTTCGCTGTGGTGATAGGCAAAGAGGTGTTTGGCGGTACAGGTATGAACTTTATGAACCCTGCATTGGTGGCTCGTGCTTTCCTCTTCTTCAGCTACCCTACCCATATGTCGGGCGATGCTGTGTGGATTTCGGCCTAGCATTTTGGTGACGCCCTCACAGGTGCCACCCCGTTGGGCGAGGCCATGACCAGCACGGCGGCCACGGGCAGCGAGATGATAGCTGGCATGAACTATAGTGCACTCGAGATGTTCCTCGGTGTGGTGCCCGGTTCCATTGGCGAGACAAGTACTGTGGCCATCCTTCTTGGTGCTGTTGTCTTGCTGCTGAGCGGTATCGCTTCGTGGCGTATCATGCTCAGCGTTGTGTTGGGCGGCGGTATGATGGGGTTGTTGTTCAACCTGATTGGTGCCAATGCATACATGCAACTTCCCTTCTACTATCACTTCATTATGGGTGGCTTCGCCTTTGGCGCCGTCTTCATGGCCACCGACCCTGTCACCAGTGCCCAAACCAACTGCGGCAAGTGGATTTATGGCTTCCTTATCGGTGCTATGGCTGTCTTGATTCGTGTGGTCAACCCCGCCTATCCCGAGGGAATGATGCTGGCCATCCTGCTGATGAACTGCTTCGCTCCGCTGATAGACCATTGCGTTGTGTCGGCCAATATCAGCTATCGTAAGAAACGTGCCCAAGTGCAAATCAAAAAGTAAGGAGGAAAGTAGCAATGAAGAAATTTAGCAACACATATATCTTTATCTATTCCACCATTTTGGTGGCTGTGGTGGCTGTGGTGCTGGCTGTCGTCGCCTTGTCGCTCAAACCGCGTCAAGACGCCAACAAGTTGACCGAGCAGCACCAGATGATTTTGGGTACTATTGGTGAGCATCCCGATGCCGCTCAGGCCGATGCCCTCTATGCTGAGCTGATTACCGAGCAGACAACCAAGGAGGGTGACACCTACTATCTCTACGACAACGGCTCCATCTTCCGTCTCGATGGCAACGGCCTTTGGGGCAAGATTTGGGGCTATATCGCTTTCGACAAGGAGTTTAATGTCGTTGGCGCTGTTTTCGACCATGCCAGCGAGACGCCTGGTTTGGGCGCCGAGATAGCCACCGATTGGTTTGCCAACCAGTTCAAGGACAACAAGACCATTATCGACAATGGCGAGATTCGTCCCATCCAGTTGGTCAAGAAAGCCAACCGCGATGCATCGAGCCGCTATGAGGTCGATGCTATCTCGGGCGGCACTATGACTTCCAATGGTGTCAACGAGATGCTTACCTATTGTCTGACCGAGAAGTATGCTGACGTTATCAACCAGCTTCGCGACGGGGCTCCCGACGCTGACGTCGTCACTGGCGCTACGCAACCTGTCGAGGAAAACACCGATTGCGAATAACCAACTAATGAAAGGAAACATTCTGCCATGAAAAATTGGAAACTGATAAAAACTCCGCTGAGCAAAGAAAACCCCATCACCGTCCAAGTGCTGGGTATCTGCTCCTGCTTGGCTGTCACAGCTCAATTGAAGCCGGCTGTGTTTATGGCGGTCTCCGTGACCGTTGTTGTTGCACTCAGCAACTTGATTATCTCCCTGCTTCGCAACACCATCCCACCGCGTATCCGTATCATCGTCCAGCTGGTGGTGGTGTCGATGCTCGTCATCCTTGTTGACCAGTTTTTGAAGGCGTTCTTCTATGATGTCAGCAAGCAACTCTCGGTTTATGTCAGCCTGATTATCACCAACTGTATCGTCATGGGACGATTAGAGGCTTTCGCCATGAGCAACAAACCGTGGCCTTCGGTACTCGATGGTATTGGCAATGGTTTAGGCTATAGTGTTATCCTTATTATCTTGGGCTTTGTCCGTGAGCTCTTTGGCAGCGGCACCTTGTGGGGTTATCCCGTGCTGAGTGCCATCGGCTACGAGAACAACGGTTTGATGATCATGCCTCCGATGGCGTTGATTTTGGTCGGTGTCATCATCTGGATTCAACGTGGTGCAGACAAAGAACTGCAGGAGAAATAATAATCTTTAAAATCCAAACACGATGCAAGATATTATCAACATATTCGTAAAGTCGATTTTCATCGACAATATGATTTTCTCGTTCTTCCTCGGCATGTGTTCTTACCTTGCCGTGTCGAAGACGGTGAAGACATCGGCAGGTCTCGGTATCGCCGTCACCTTCGTGCTGCTCATCACCGTGCCTGTCAACTATCTGCTCAACAAGTATGTACTTCAGCCAGGGGCGCTGCAATGGTTGAGCCCTTCGTTGGCTGACGTCGACTTGTCGTTCCTCGGTCTTATCCTCTTCATTGCTGTCATTGCTGCCATTGTGCAGATGGTGGAGATGATTGTGGAAAAGTTCAGTCCCTCGCTCTACAACTCGTTGGGTATCTTTCTCCCCCTCATCGCTGTGAACTGTGCGGTGCTGGGCGGGTCGCTGTTCATGCAGCAACGTGCTTACTCCAATATCGGCGAGGTGTTTGCTTTCTCGTTGGGTAGCGGTATTGGTTGGTTCCTTGCCATTGTCGGCATCGCCGCCATCCGTGAGAAACTACGCTACAGCCACATTCCCCCTGCATTGAAGGGAGTGGGAATCACTTTTATTGTTACGGGACTGATGGGCTTGGCCTTCATGTCATTTATGGGTATCAAACTTTAATAGAAAAACACCATGACACAAACTATCATAGCTGCTCTCGTAGTATTCCTCGTGGTGGTGCTCCTGCTGGTGCTCCTCCTGCTGGTGCTACGTGCCAAACTGATTCCGCAAGGCAATGTCACCATTACCATCAACGACAAGGACAAGATGGAGGTGGCCACGGGGGGTACGTTGATTAGTACCCTTGCCGAACACAAAGTCTATCTGCCCAGTGCCTGCGGTGGCAAAGGTTCTTGTGGACAATGCAAATGTCGTGTGGTCAAGGGCGGTGGTTCCATCCTTCCTACCGAGTTGCCGCATTTCACTCGTAAAGAGGTGCTGAACAATTGGCGTCTTGGTTGCCAAGTGAAGGTGAAAGAAGACCTTGAGATTATTGTCCCCGAGTCGGTGCTGGGTGTCAAAGAGTACGAGTGTACTGTCATCAGCAACAAGAACGTTGCCACATTCATCAAGGAGTTCAAGGTGCAATTGCCCGAGGGAGCCCATATGGATTTCATCCCAGGCTCGTATGCCCAAATCAAGATTCCTACCTTCAAACTCAACTACAGTGACTTTGACCGTGACCTAATCGGTGAGGAATACCTCCCCAGTTGGGAGCGTTTCAAGATGTTCGACCTCAAGTGCGTCAACACCGAGCCGACCATCCGTGCCTATTCCATGGCCAACTATCCTGCCGAGGGCAACGTCTTTATGCTCACAGTGCGTATTGCTACGCCTCCCTTCACGCCCGACCGTAGTGGTTTCATGAATGTCAACCCGGGTATTGCTTCGTCCTACATCTTCAGCCTCAAGCCTGGTGACAAGGTGGTGATGAGTGGCCCTTATGGCGAGTTCCATCCCCATTTCGACACCAAGAACGAGATGGTGTGGGTAGGCGGTGGCGCTGGTATGGCTCCGTTGCGTGCCCAGATTATGCACATGACCAAGACGCTCCACACCACCGACCGTCAAATGCATTATTTCTATGGTGCACGTGCCCTCAACGAAGTCTTCTATCTCAATGACTTCTTGAATATCGAGAAAGAGTTCCCCAACTTCAGGTTCCATCTGGCACTCGACCGTCCCGACCCCGCTGCCGATGCGGCAGGCGTGATGTACACGGCTGGTTTTGTCCACAACGTGATGTATGAGACCTATCTTAAGGATCATCCTGCTCCCGAAGAGATAGAGTACTATATGTGCGGACCTGGGCCGATGAGTCAAGCGGTCACCACGATGCTCGATAATCTGGGGGTCGCTCCCGAGAACATTATGTTCGACAACTTTGGTGGCTGATGTTGCTCATTTGCCAATAGGATAGAAAGGCTTCGCAATCTGCGGAGCCTTTTTTAACGTCATATAACGCAGGGTTATTAACAATAGATTGTGCGTTTTTAGGTGTTTGGAGCATTATTGTGGAGTGTCAGAATAAAAATGTATTTAGTTTATAAATAATCAGTTAAGTTTTCGTTGAATGGGTAAGGCAGAAAAAAATAAGCGTAATTGGTTGTATAATAAAAAAAACTTTGTACTTTTGCATTTCCAATCGCTGTAATAAGCATTGGGATGGTTTGTCATTACAAATGGAAGTTAATAACAATAATAAACGATAAAAGTATGAAAGCAAAACGTACATTCTTTAAAGCATTAGTTGCTGTTGCAATAGTGATTTTTGGTGCTGGTATGTTCGCCAGCTGCAACAACGAAACTGCATCGCTGACTTTGGACAAGGGTGCCAACACTCTTACGGTTGGTGATCAAGACCAGTTGAATGCAACTGCCAAACCTGACGGTATTGAGGTGGTTTGGTCGAGTAGCAATGCCGCTGTCGTCTCTGTTAGCCCCGAAGGTCTGGTGACTGCTGTTGGCGCAGGACAAGCCGACGTTACCGCCACCATTCAGCCTGCCAAGGGTGAACCCGTGAAAGCTGTATGCACCTACACTGTCGAAGAGCCCAAGGTCGACTCCCTCGATTGCGTCATCACACTCAAGGATTCTGCGATGCACGTAAAGATTGGTAAAACCCAGAAGATTGAATACAAGATTGTACCCGCCGTCGACGGTCTTACTATGACCTTCGAGTCGAACAACACAAAGATTGCCACTGTTGAAGACGGTGTGGTGAAAGGTGTTGCCAAGGGTGCTGCCGTTGTCACCATCACGGCTACTAACGAAGAGGGTCAGCAGGTGTCGACTGTGCTGCCCGTTATGGTTGAACCCAACGACGGTCTTGACCTTGGCTATGCTACTTACAAGGGCGATGTCCGCGGTGGCAAACCTCACGGCAACGGTACCATGACCTTCAAACGCACCTATGACATTCCTGGCACCAGCGTTTTGGCTTATCCTGGCGAGAGAGTGACAGGCACTTGGCGTGAAGGCAAAATCAATATGGGTACCTTCTATCGCAACAACGGTGAGACTCCGTTAGTGAAAATCGGACAGAAGAGCCTATAATCCACATCATGGATTTCTTTGGTGAAATAAAGCATGACCAGTTGTTCTGACAAGATGAAGACGTTGCTCCGTATTTCGTTCTTGAGCTGTTTCATGGCATTGACAGTGGCCGCTATGGCGGGCAACACCTTTGCCACGCAGCGGCTACAACGCATGGCGGGACTCATGCCGACGGTGCCTTTCGAACAACTCGAGAGAGGTGTCAACGATACCTATAGCCACAACGGACACGCCCTCACCATACGTGTGAACCAGTGGGACGAGGTGGAGCATATCGGCTACAAAATCTTTTCGGAGGAACAACGTGCCGTCATGCCGTCACCGATTTATGACTTCTTGGAGCGTTACACGCTGGATCTCTCATTGCCTCACGAGATTTCGGTCGACACGCGAATGGAGATTGACCATTTTCGTGTAGAAGTGGGTTCGCTTTGGACCATCCTCAATCTCGACACGAATTATACCATGAGGGTCTACTCGTCCCAGTACAAACGCTATCGCGTTCGTTGGATGGACGGTGATAAAGAGGTGCTCTCTCTTTTGTTCGACATGAGCTATCAGCTGATGAGCGGATGTAACGCTATCGAGTTGGAGACAAATTTCCTTCGTAAGGCTCGTCGTTTCAAACGGCCTGCCGACACGTCACCCATGCCGCTTCCCGATGCCTTGAAGACTTGCTCCGACAACTACTATGTCCTGGAAGGTACGAGCTATCTGATAGGTGCCATCCGAAACGACCTATATTATTATAGGCCGGAGAAAGGGGCTTGGTCGTTGCTGTGCTCTTCGTCTAAGCCGTACTGGTCGGCATTCAATATGATGCTGTCTCCCGACTCCATCGGTGATTTCACCCTTAGGGTCACCCTCGACAAATATGGCTACCAAACGGAAGAGTTTAATATTAAACTCTGTGACCTCGTGTTGATGGCCAGGATGATGGGTTGCACCCCCTATTTTGCAGTGAAGAACCGTACACAAACCACTATCAAAGGAACACTGTTTATGCCCAATCCCGACCAAGGTTATTGCCATATGTTGACGGTGGAGATTCCTATCGATGCCATGTCGCAAGGCAAGGGCAAAGTCGATGGGCGCCTGTATGTATATGTTCCGCTGCATAACATTTCTGACGATTATTTCGAATTCCAAAACATTCCACATCGTATACGAAAAAAGCAACCATGAAACGATTAGTCCTTACAATAACAATGATGCTGGCTTTTGCCCCTGTCTTGTTGG
>CAJOQB010000156.1 GCA_905236405.1 uncultured Bacteroidales bacterium | reverse complement strand
CCGCGGTAGATGAGCCCTTTGTAATACAGGTCGCAGAACACCCTTATCACGCTCTCGTAGCGGATGTCGTCCATCGTGAACGCGGTGCGGTCCCAGTCGCACGAGGCACCCAGCTTGCGGAGTTGCTTCAAGATGATGCCGCCGTATTTCTCCTTCCACTCCCACGCATATTTCAGATACTCGTCGCGAGTCAGGTCGCGTTTGTTGATGCCGCGGTCGGCAAGCATCTTCACCACCTTGGCCTCCGTCGAGATAGAGGCGTGGTCGGTACCGGGTACCCAGCAGGCGTTCTTCCCCTGCATACGGGCACGACGCACCAGCACATCCTGGATGGTGTTGTTCAGCATGTGGCCCATGTGCAGCACACCCGTCACATTGGGGGGAGGAATCACCACCGTGTAAGGCACACGCTGGTCGGGTTCGGAGTGAAACAGTTTTTTCTCAAGCCAATAGGCATACCATTTCTCTTCAACGGCATGCGGATCATATTTCGAAGCGATGTCCATGATATAATGAGATTGTATATCTTTTTTATTGTTAGTTCCTTATTATTGATGCAATACACTAATATTGCGACACAAGCAGTTTGCAAAGATAGAAAAAAAATGACACGCCTTAAAAAAAAGATGTATCTTTGCATTTTCATTCCTGCACGTATGACAGTACGGTCATGCGAATGTTTCTCTATGATAACAAATCAATAACACATAACACAATGAAGAAAAAAAGTATTCTCTTAGCCGCCTTCGCCACTCTGGCAGTGGTAGGCTGCACACCGAAAGACACAGGCAATGCCAATGACGACGTTATCGGCAAGCCCGAAGTGAAAGTCGAAGACGGTCGCTTCACCCCCGAGGTGATGTGGGGTCTCGGCAAGATGGGCGAGACCGCCGTCTCTCCCGACGGCACACAGCTCGTCTATGCCGCCACCTATTACGACATGGAGGCCAACAAAGGCAACAGCGAGCTCTACCTCATGCCCACCGCTGGCGGCGAGGCCAAACAGCTCACCAAGACCTCGCAAGGCGAGTTCAACCCCGTGTGGAAAGACGACCACACCCTCCTCTTCTGTCGCGGTACCCAGATTGTCAGCATGAATGTTGACAACCAAACCGAGACCGTGGTGGCCGAGAACGAAGGTGGGTTCGAGGGCTTCAAACTGGCACCCGACGGCAACAGCTTGATTTACATCGCCACGCTGCCCGTCGAACGTCCCGACCATTTGGAAAAACTCTATGCCGGCTTGGACAAGACCACTGGCCGTATCAACGAAGACCTGATGTACCGTCACTGGGACTGCTGGGTCGACGAATATCCCCACATCTTCTTGCTGAGCCTCGAGAACGGCAAGGGCGATGTGGCCAACGCCATCGATGTGCTGGGTGCTGACCAACCCTTTGAGTGCCCCATGCGTCCTTGGGGCGGCACCGAGCAGTTCAACTTCTCGCCCGACGGCAAATATATCGCCTACACCTGCCGCAAGAAGACCGGCAAAGAGTATTCGCTCAGCACCAACAGCGACATCTACCTCTATGACATCGAGTCGGGTGAGACCCGCAACGTCAGCGAGGGCATCATGGGTTACGACCAGAACCCCGTCTTCAGCCACGACGGCAAGCTGCTCGCTTGGGAGAGCATGGAGCACGACGGCTATGAGAGCGACAAACTCCGTCTGATGGTGCTCAACATGGAAAGCGGAGAGAAAACCGACTATACGGCTGACTTCGACTACGGTGTGAGCGGCATCACCTTCACCAATGACGACAAAGAAATGTTGGCCGTCGTGATGTACCGTGGCATGAACGAAATCTTCTCGTTCGACGTGGCTACCAAAGCCATCCGCCAGGTGACCAAAGGCCAGCACGATGTCAATGGTTTCAGCATCAATGGCAACACTATCTATGCCAACCAAGTGTCGCATCAATATCCTCAGGAGGTATACACCTATAACGTCCAGGACAACGAGGGTGCCGGCAGCAAGCTCACCACGCTCAACGACGACGTCCTCTCTCAGGTGCGTATGGGCAAGAGCGAAGAACGCTGGATCAAGACCCGCGACGGCAAAGATATGCTCGTGTGGCTTATCTATCCCTACGACTACGACAGCACCAAGACCTATCCTGCCCTTCTCTTCTGCGAGGGCGGTCCTCAAAGCATGGTCAGCCAGTTCTGGAGCACCCGTTGGAACTTCGAGGTGATGAGCGGCGCCGGCTACTTCGTCATCGCCCCCAACCGTCGTGGATGCCCCGGTTTCGGCACCGCATGGTGTGAGGAAATCAGCGGCGACTACGGCGGACTTTGTATGCAGGACTATATGCAGAGCGTCGATGTGTTGACCAAAGAGGTGAAACAAATCGACCCCGAGCGTGTCGGTGCTTGCGGCGCCTCGTTTGGTGCTTTCAGCATCTACTGGCTGGCAGGCCACAACGAGAACCATCGTTTCAAAGCCTTCTTGGCACACAACGGTATGTTCAACTTCGACCAGCAATGCCTCGAGACCGAGGAATACTGGTTCACCAACTGGGATTTGGGTGGCACCTACTGGCAGACCGAGAACCCCCGTGTCCGCAAGTCCTTCGCCCAGTCGCCCCACCTCTTTGTCAAGAACTGGAACACCCCGCTTTGCGTTGTCCACAGCGAGTTCGACTTCCGCATCGTCGCCTCTCAGGGTATGGCCGCCTACAACGCCGCCAAGCTCATGGGCCTCGAGGCTCGCTACCTCTATTTCCCCGACGAGACCCACTGGGTGCTACGTCCGCAGAATAGCCTCTTGTGGCACCGCAACTTCATCGACTGGTTCGACAAATACCTGAAATAACACAGTCAATCACGAAACACAAAGAGGTTTGCATCCAATCGGTGCAAACCTCTTTCTTTATTTTTTTTGCTACAATAAAAAAAGTGTGTACTTTTGCAAATTAAAAAAAGGTAGAAATTGTTTTGTTATGACAACTGTAGAACTTAGAACATCCATTTGGGCAGACCTTGACCAAATGAATGTCGATATGTTGGAGAGCGTTTCTCGTTATGTGAAACGGTTGCGTCGCCACGCAAGCCCCGTCAGGCACACCACAAGCCACCAAATCAAACGTGAGGCTGCCATGCTTTTTGTAAAAAACCTCTCCGTCCGTGGTGGTCAGCCTGTGCCTGCAGACGAAAGTGGAATAGAGGCCCTTGTCAATGAGAAATACGACAAATGATGAAAGCATACGTTGACACCAACATTTTGGTAGACTTGGTGCTTGCACGACAGGAGTTCCTTTTCGATGCACAACGCGTTTTTGCTGTGGGCTATGCCGATGATGCTCAGATTATGGTCTCCGCCCTCTCTTTCGTCAATACCGTTTATTTGGCACGGAAATACAAGTATCCGATAGACGAGGTATAAGAGAAACTCCAAATGATAGCCGATTTTGTGGATGTGGTCGATTTGTGTGGACAGAATGTTGTCGACATGCTTGGCAGCGGCTGGAAGGATTATGAAGATGCCACTCAGTATCGCTCGGCTATTGATGAACATGCCGACTGTATCGTTACCCGTAAAAAAAAAGATTTTATTGCCAGCACCATTCCCGTGTTTACAGCCGCTGAATTTCTTGCGACTATAGAGTAATAGCACCGATGTGCAGGTCAAAAAAAGGCACGGTTCTGCTGATAAGGTGATAAGAAAAACGTGTTTTGAACCGTAGCAACCGCAACATGTCTTCCATTGACCTAACCTTGACTTACCTTTGACTTAACCTTGACTTTCCATTGAGGGTAAGTCTGAGGTAACTCTGATGTAAGTCTGAGGTGACTCTGACTTTTTTTTCATAATCTTTTAAAGGTATATAATATAATAAAAAATGTGTCGTTATCTCTTATCTTTCCCTCATAGGGGGGAGTGGTTTGAATAATGAAATAGAAATAACATATGTCAAGATTTTTATTCTTTGGGCTCTTTATGGTGTTCATCGTCATTATGTTGGCGATGGACTTGGGGGTTTTTCACAAGAAAGACCACGAGATTGGAATGAAGGAGGGCGCCATCTGGACGGCTATATGGATTGCGTTGTCGATGGTGCTGGCCTTGATTATCCGTTTCCATGCGGAGTGGATTCACGGCATAGGGAACATCAACGACTTGATGGAGTATGCCAAGGGGACGACGCTGGCACCGATGCTCAACGCGGGGTTGGGGTACGATGCGAACTTGGACATCTACCGCAAAGAGATGTTCCGTCAGTATCTGGCGGGCTACTTCTTGGAGGAGTCGCTGTCGATAGACAACATCTTTGTGATGATCATGATTTTCGTGAGCTTCGGCATCGAGAAGAAGTACTACCACAGGGTGCTCTTCTGGGGCATTCTGGGTGCCATCGTGCTGAGGTTCGTCTTCATCTTCGCGCTGGGTGCGTTGGTGCAGAAGTTCTCGTGGGTGCTGGCTGTCTTCGGCGTGATACTGCTTTACAGCGGTGCCAAGATGTTCAAAAGGAAGGACGATGAGAAGATTGACACGGCCACCCATCCGGTGGTGAAGTTCTGCAAGAAGCATTTCCGTGCGACGGACAAGATTGACGGTCACAATTTCTTCACCAAGATTGACGGCAAGAGTGTGATGACGCCGCTGTTCATCGTGCTGCTGGTCATCGAGTTCAGCGACATCATCTTCGCTGTCGACTCCATTCCGGCTGTCTTCTCGGTGACGACGGACACCTTCATCGTCTACTTCTCGAACATCTTCGCCATCATGGGGTTGCGTTCGCTGTTCTTCCTGCTGAGCGACATCAAGGACCGTTTCTGGCTGCTGCTATATGGCTT
>CAJOQB010000155.1 GCA_905236405.1 uncultured Bacteroidales bacterium | reverse complement strand
GCTCAATCCGACAGCGTTGCTGTAGTGGATGAGGAGCCAGTTTTTGTTGTTGTGGAGCAAGACCCGCAATATCCTGGTGGATATGAGGCAATGTACAAATTCTTGGCAAGCAACATTGTTTACCCTAAGCAGGCAAAAGAAAACGGTGTCACTGGCAAAGTCTTTGTATCCTTTGTTATAGAGAAAGACGGTTCGGTGACTAATGTCAAGCTGGTTAGAGACCCAGGTTGTGGATTGGGCGAGGAAGCCGTTCGTGTGGTAAAGATGATGCCTCGTTGGAAACCCGGCATGCAGCGAGGAACACCAGTGAGAACGCAGTTCATGCTCCCAATCAATTTTGAGCTTCAGGGAGAAGAACCTCATCATGGTTTCTTCTATCGTCTTTTCCATCCGAAAAGTAGATAATCTGGAAGAAAAGAAAACAGCCCTATGCAAAACTGCACAGGGCTGTTTTCGTAATGATGTATAAGAAGTCCTCAGTGGATGCGTCCATAGAGACGTTGGGCTGTGGCTTCGTTTTGCCATTTGCGTGGATAGTCGACGGGTCCTTTTGCACGGTAGAGTTTGCCTGTGGTGTCGCTCTCGATAGCAGACACAACAATATCGGCGGCACGTGAGGGTTTGCGGCAGAAGGGTCGGAAGAGGATAGAAACGATGGGGTCGAACCATCGATCCATTTTGAGAATGGGGGTGTTGACAATGCCTGGATCGACACCATTGATGTGCAGTTGAGGGAAGAGTTGTGCCATCTTCTGCATATATAACGTCATGGCCATCTTGGAGTCGGCATAGCAGCGAATAGGGGAGAACTGACGTTGGGTGGCTTCATAATCGGATTTGGAGGCACTGCTCCAGTTGGCGAATAGAGAAAGGAGGCTCACCACTGCTCCGTTTGGATCAATCATGGGTATCAACATTCGGGTGAGATTGGCGGGGCCGATGAAGTTGGTGAGGTAGGTGAGTTCATAACCGTTTTTGGAGTGGTATTTGCTTTGCAATGTGCCGGCGTTGTTGACGAGAGCGTAGATGGGACTGTATTTGTCGCGAATGCGTTGTACGAAGATTTCCATGGCGTCCTCGTCGGTGACATTCAGTTTTTCGATAAACAGTTTTCTGCGTTGTTCAGCAGGAAGAGAGGCAATCAGTTTTTCAGCACGTTCAACCTTGCGGACAGCCATGATGACCTGATAGTCCTTCTCGATAAGCTTTTGCGTGGTGGCCCATCCGATGGCTCCCGTTGCTCCTGTTACGATTACGTTTTTCATAGGTATAGTATATTAGTATTTGGTAGTGACATTTTTATGTCTGCCGCCTTTGTAGAAGTGTGCGTTCCAATAGGTGTTAGACAATTGGCTTACGGTGACACCGCGACTGGTGGAGGAGTGGGCAAACATATCGTCCTTGAGGTAGATGCCTACATGCGATACTTTACCATTGCTATTGGTGAAGAAAACGATGTCACCTTCGCGTAGTTTGTCGCGGGCGATGAGGGTGACATCCTTCTGGATGTCTGCAGCCGTACGGTGGAGAGTGATGCCATATACTTCGCTATACACTTTGCCTACAAAGCAGGAGCAGTCGATGCCACTGGTTGTGCATCCGCCGTAGAGATAGGGAGTGCCGAACCAACGGTCGACAGCAGCATATAGTTTTTCGTTGTCTTTGTTGTTAAGTACGATGCCCGTGCCGCCATTGTTGTTGGGTGACGGCTGGTTGTTGTTGGAAGGAGGAGTGATGGGTTTGAAAGCGGGCTCGTCATAGTATTCGTCAGCATACAGTTGCCCTATGATGAAATCTTCGTCTTCGAGGTCGTTTGAAAAGAATTGTTTGAGTGCCTTGCAGGAACTCAGCGAGCAAAGGCCAATCAACATGAGCAAGAAAAACAGCAATCGGGATATTCGTTTCATATCAAAGGAGGTCTGGTTATTTTTCTGGGTCAACGATGATATAGATGTCTTCGTCGTCACGTTTCATGTAATAGGTCTCGCGGCCATATCGTTCGATGGCACCAAGGTCCGATTTGAGAGCCATCGATTGGGCACTGTCGGCAACGATGCCTTCTTGCAACTCCGTCTGGCGTTGCTTTAGTTTGGCCACATCTTTCGACAGTCGATGGGTAATCATGTAGTTGTTCTCGTCGAAGAAAAAGAAAATCAGAAGGAACAAAATGGTGGCTACAACATATTTGTTCTTGAGGACATTCCAAATGCGTAGTAGTTTGTTGTTCATTGCGTTTTCTTTGTTTTGACTTGGTTGCTTTATGCAGAAAGCAAGTGCAAATATACACAATTATGTCTTATGTGGACGTCGGAATGTGAAAAACATTTCAACATCCTATGATGAAGTAAGTGTTATTTCTTGATAATGAGCACCTGTCCTACACGGATATTGTCCGATTTTAACCCATTGAGTTTTTTGATATTCGCAACAGAGGTGCCATATTTGCGGGCAATACTTGACAAAGTCTCTCCTTTTCGAACGGTATGTTTTGTTGGAGTGTGGGTGGGAGTAGGCTTTGGTGTCGGTGTGACTTGTGGTTTTGGGGTGGCGACTGGTTCGTTATTGGTTACGGTTGATGTGCTGTCGTTATCAGCAGTAGGCAATGTGGTTGGTGGTGTATAGCGAGGGTTCTTCCGGTAGATGATGAGTCGTTCACCCACTTTGACGCTGGTGCTTTTTTTATGACTCCATCGTTTGATGTCGGTTGCCGATACACCATAGCGGCTGGCTACCTTGGTGAGTGTCTCGCCTTTCTTAACCACGTGCACAATACGTTCCAGTTCGGGTTCGGTGACTACAGGTTTTTTGGTGATAGAGTCGTGGGTGGCTTTATAGATAGAATCCTCTAATTTGATGAATGTGGGTATCTTGCCTACAGGAAGGTAGAGTACGTTGTGGCCGCTGGACACAGGAACGATGTCGGCTCTGTACTGGGGATTGAGGGTGCGTAATTCTTCGACATCGATGTTGATATACTTGGAAATATAACAGTAATAGGCATCGCGATCCAGATGTACGGTGTCGCTGTGAATGGGAATATTGATGTGCTTGGGACGGATGCCATGTTCGTGGTAATAGTTCATGGCGTAGCATGCTCCAATGAATGCAGGAATATAGCCACGTGTTTCGCGAGGTAGATACTGGTATATCTCCCAGAAATCGCGTTTGCCTCCTGATCGGGCGATGGCTTTATTGATGTTGCCAGGTCCGCAGTTGTAGGCGGCAATGGCCAGCGTCCAATCGTTATAGATATTGTTCAAGTCGCGTAGATAACGTGCGGCAGCAACAGTAGAAGCATAGGGATCGCGGCGGTCGTCGACCAACGAGTTGACATCCAAGTCGTAGTTTTTCCCTGTACGGTACATGAATTGCCACAGACCTGCAGCACCGGCACGTGAGGTGGCTTGGGGGTTCAATGCTGATTCGACGATGGAGAGATATTTGAGTTCTTGCGGCACTTTGTAGCGGTCAAGCACTTCTTCGAATAGAGGGAAGTAGTACTCGGAAAGGGTCAGCATGACATCGCATCGGCGTTCCATGATTCGAACATAGGTTCGGATATAAGCTCGCACGTCGCTGTTATAGGTCATCGGGATAACCGTTGGCAGACGACGCAATCTGTTTTCAAGTACACTGTCGGGTATCTGGTCAAAGGCTTCGTAGTATTCAGAAGCTGTGCGGTTGTAGTGTTTGTTGATGGATGAGGCGTATTTTTTCCAGTAATAATTGTTGAGCAGGCTGTCGTAGTTGGCATTGTCGCGTGAGGTGATGTACAGCATGTCATTTTGCTGCATGCTGGGAGTTTGTGCAGAGGCGTAAAAACTGCAACAGGTTGTTATCAGCAGAAGAAACAGAGCAATATGGATATGTCGATTAGAATTCATGATTATGAGATTTGACAGTATAAACTTAAAAATGTCTTTTTTATTTTGGACACATGTAAGAAAGTGTGTTTTTTTATTTTGTTACAAACTTTTTTATTCTTTCTTACTTGGTTGATTGTTAGTATAAATAGTGGTGTTTGATGTTGCATTTGTTGTTTCTTGCTTCTTTTTTTATTTGGTGAACTGCAAAAGAATGGAAAAAAATATGTACCTTTGCAGACGATTTTGAATAATTGATATTTATTAACATTTAAGAATAAGGAACTATTTATGAGTACAAAAAGATTCACGCTCGTTATCAATCCTGGTGCAACCTCGACCAAGGCTGCAATCTATGAGGGAGAGACCGAAGTGTTTACCGAGAACCTTTCGCACCCCATTGAGGAAGTTCAGAAGTTCAAAGAAGTAGCCGACCAGTTCGACTATCGCAAGGGAGCCATCCTCGACATGCTGAAACGTCATGGCGTTGGTGTCGACGAGTTGGCTATTGTTGTGGGTCGTGGTGGTTTGACTCGTCCTTGTGAGTCGGGTGTTTACAGAGTCAACGACCTGATGAAGCAGGAATGTCACGAGGGTATTCAAGGTAAGCATGCCTGCAACTTGGGTGCATTGATTTCTGACTCTATAGCCACCGAGATTGGCCTGGATGCAGCCTACATCGCTGACCCTGGTATTGTCGATGAACGTCCCGAATATGCCAAAATCACAGGTCACCCTGAGTTCGATCTTGACCCCAGTCGTGAAGGTGTCATCTGGCACTGCTTGAACCAGAAGATGACGGCAAAGCTTTACGCTCGTGAACTTGGCAAACATTACGAGGATCTGAACCTCATCATCGCACATATGGGTGGCGGTGTGTCGGTAGGTATCCACGAACATGGCCGTTGCGTTGAGGTGAACCGTGCTCTCTGTGGATTGGGTGCTTTCTCACCCACCCGTGCAGGCAGCATCAACGCCAGCAAGTTGGTTGAAGTCTGCTTCAGCGGCAAATACGATATGGCCAAGATAAAGAAGATGATTACTGCCGAAGGTGGTTTTGTGGCCTATCTTGGTACCAACGATGCCTATGAGGTAGAGAAGCGTGCCCTTGCCGGTGACGAGAAATGCAAACTGCTGGTGGATGCTTTCTGCTATCAGGTAGCTCTCGAGATTAGCCGCTTGGCTGCTGTGGTCAAGGGCAAGGTTGATGCTATCTTGCTGACCGGTGGCATTGCTTACAGCAAACCTTGGATGGCTCAGATTACAGAGCATATCGATTGGATCGCTCCTGTTAAGGTATACAAAGGCGAGAATGAAATGCTGGCTTTGGCTATCTGTGGCAAGGAAGTCCTCGACGGTGTGGCTCAAATCAAAGAATACAAATAAGGGACATATACCTTTAAATTAATAATGTTTTCATCACGTGCCTTGTGGTCGGCAGTACCGACAACAGGGCACGTGGTTGATGCAACAATATGATAATAATTAATATTTTATATAGTAATATGAAAAGAGTATTCTTCTTCGCATCTGTTATGATGCTCTGCTTTGGTGCTATGGCTCAAAGTGTAACTGTAAAAAAGGGTACAGTCAAGATGTCGGAGGTCTATTACCTCGAATTGAAAGAAAAAGCAGAACAATGTGAACAGCTTCAACAAGAATTGGCCAAAGCTCAGGCAGCATTGGCTGTGGAACAGGCAAAGAGCAAGGTGCATTTGGTGACTTTTGAGGATTCTGCTTCATATGCCATTGGCCAGGACTTGGTCAACGGATGGAACAGTCAGAACCTCGGTATCAATCCCCAAGTGGCTGGTCAAGCCATGCTGGACATGACCAACGGTACATTCAACATGCCCCAACGCACATGTCAATCACTGTTACAACGTTTCCAATCGTCCTTCGATCAGCGTCAGCAAGCCAAGGAGCAGAAGATGCGTGAGGGACTGAACGACAATATCGCTGCTGGTAAGAAATTCCTCGAAGAGAACAAAAAAAGCAAAGCCATCTATACTACACCCAGTGGCTTGCAATATAAAATCATAAAGAAAGGTGATGGTCCTCTGCCCAAAGCAAACAGTACGGTAAAGGTGCACTACACCGGTACGTTGATTGATGGAAAGAAATTCGACAGCTCGATAGATCGTGGACAACCCATAACATTCCCTCTCCATCAGGTGATTCCCGGGTGGCAAGAAGGTATTCAATTGATGCCTGTGGGCTCTAAATACATCCTTTACATCCCTTATAACTTGGCATACGGTGAGCAGTTGGTGGGAGACATTCCTCCTGGATCGACTCTGCTTTTTGAGGTGGAACTGCTTGAAATCGTTCAGTAAACAATGTCTAATATCATTGGCCAATTATTCCGGTTGACCACTTTTGGCGAATCGCATGGTGTTGCGGTGGGGGGCGTTATTGACGGATGTCCATCGCGTGTCGCTATTGATATTGATGCCATTCGATGTGATTTGCGTCGACGGCGAGGCGATGGTATGGAAAGAGTCACCTCTCGCCATGAACCTGACGATGTGGAATGGCTTTCTGGCATCATCGACGACCAGACATTGGGAACGCCTATAGCCTTCATGGTGTATAATCGTGACGCTCATTCTGACGACTACCAACAATATCGAGACATCTTTCGTCCAGGACATAGTGATTACACATGGCAGCAACGCTACGGTATTCGCGACTGGCGGGGAGGTGGACGCAGCGCTGCCCGCGAGACATTGTCACGTGTGGTGGCGGGAGCCATTGCCAAGCAGGTGCTGTCGCAAAGAGGTATCTGTGTTACGGCTGAATTGGACACGATAAGCAATACCCTAACGAACGACACGGTGGGAGGCACTGTGCGATGTGTTGTCACGGGTGCACCTGTGGGATTGGGTGAACCAATTTTTGGCAAAATGCAAAGTCAGTTGGCTGCCGCTATGCTTAGCATTCCCTCTGTTACAGGTTTCGAGTTTGGCGAGGGCTTTCATGCTGCGGCCATGTTTGGAAGCGAATACATCGACCGTTGGAATTCTGACTTTACCACACAGACCAACCATTGTGGAGGGCTGCAAGGTGGCCTGACCAACGGTATGCCTGTCACCTTCCGCGTGGCGTTCCACCCTGTGGTCACCATTCCACAACCATTGCCGTGTGTCGACAAGGAAGGCCACGAGCATGTCGTTGAGCCCAAGGGGCGTCATGACCGCAGTCATGTGCAACGCGCCGTTGTTGTGGTGGAGGCTATGGCTGCCTTGGTGATGGTCGACAATTTGTTGATGGCTAATAAATACTAAGAAAACATGAATAGAATTCTGCTTCTGATTCCAGTGCTGCTATTGTTTGTTGCTTGTGGCGACAAGGATGTCTTTGTGCTGGAAGGCACTCTTGAGAATGGTGCCAACAAGACGATTTATCTTGACGAAATGGTGCCTCAGGGCGAGCGGTTGTTTATCGACTCCATCCGTCTTGACAGCAAGGGGCATTTCAAATTCAAATACAAGGCTCCTTATGAGAGTCTTTATAATCTCCATGTCAGCGAGTTCGATTATGTTGTGCTGATTCCTTGTCCAGGGGAGCATATTGATATTTCGGGCGACTATAATCATTTCGAGAAGACCTACACCGTAAAAGGGTCACCCGAAAGTGTCATCCTTTGGCAGTTGCAAGACTACAGCAATGTCGGTGCTGACCAGTTGCTTGAAATCATTGCCATGCACGACAAGATAAAAGACTCTATGCATGGTGCCGACTCGCTGGCTGCCAAGGAGTCGCTTGATTCGATTTACCTCAACTCCTACAAGCAACAACAGGAGTATGTGGTCAATTTTATTCAGGAGAATCAAGGCTCTCTTGCCACCCTCATCGCTCTCTACAAACCGTTCAACGGACATCCATTGATTGACCCGCAAGTCAACTTCGACTATTATGAGTTTGTGCTGGAAGGGCTCGAGGAAAGCAAGCCGGAGAACCCCCATACCCTCAATTTCAAGAATACAGTGGAGTATCTGCGTCATCAGTATGGTGACACGCAGCCTACGCTCGACTTCGAACTGACAACAAACAATTAGGTGAACACGTACTTCATCTCAGATGCCCATCTGGGCAGTGG
>CAJOQB010000154.1 GCA_905236405.1 uncultured Bacteroidales bacterium | reverse complement strand
TGGGCGTCGACCGTGCCATCCTCCTCACCGACCGCCGTCTGGGTGGTGCCGACACGCTCGCCACCTCCAGTGCCATCGCAGGCGCCTTGTGCACCATGGACTATGACATCATCATCACCGGACGCCAAGCCATCGACGGCGACACCGCTCAGGTGGGACCCCAGATTGCCGAGCACCTCGACCTGCCCCAGGTCTCCTACCTCGAGCACATCGACTACGACGAGGCCACCAAGACCTTCACCGTCCGCAAGCAGACCGAAGAGGGCTACCAGACCCTCCAGATGCAAGCTCCCTGCCTGGTCACCGTCCTCGCCTCTGCCGTCAAGCCGCGCTACATGACCGTCAACGGCATCGTCACCGCCTTCGACAAAGAAGTCGAGGTGTGGAACGCCGACCGTATCGACGTCCCCGAAGAGCGCATCGGCAAAGCCGGATCGCCCACCAACGTCTTCAAGTCCTTCCCCAAGCAGCTCAAGCCCGCTGGCGAGACCTTCGAAGTGAGCCCCGAGGAAGCCGTCGACCTTATCATCAACAAGCTGAAAGAGAAACACCTCTTCTAATCTCTTTCCCGACAATAAATCAATACAATAAAAGCAAATTCCACTATGAACATAGAAGAATATAAAGACGTTTTTGTTTTTGCCGAACAACGTGACGGCAAAATCCAGAACGTAGCCATGGAACTGCTCGGCAAAGCCCACGAACTGGCACAGTCGCTGGGCGAGAAAGTCGTCGCCGTGCTTTGCGGCAACAACATCGCCGACAAGGCTCAGAGCCTCATCGCCGCCGGTGCTGACAAAGTCGTCGTCGTCGAAGACCCCGTCCTCGAGACCTACATGACCGAGCCTTACGCACAGGCCATCACCAAAGTCATCCAAGACCTCAAGCCCTCCATCTTCATGCTCGGCGCCACCACCATTGGCCGCGACCTCGGTCCCCGTTTGAGCGCCCGCAACGTCACCGGCCTCACCGCCGACTGCACCAAGCTGGAGATTGGCGAAGAACGCACCTTCCTCATGACCCGTCCCGCCTTCGGCGGCAACCTCATGGCCACCATCACCTGCAAGAACCACCGTCCCCAGATGGCCACCGTCCGCCCCGGTGTCATGCAGCGCATGGCCGCCGACAACAGCCGTCAGGGTGAAGTCGTCAGCATGAAGGTCGACTTCAACATGGAGAAAATCAACCGCGTCAAACTCATCGAGAACGTCAAGGAAGCCAAGACCGTCACCGACATCGCCGAAGCCAAGATTCTTGTCTCCGGTGGCCGTGGCGTCGGCACTGGCGAAGGATTCTCCAAACTCGAAGCCCTGGCCAAAGAGCTCGGCGGCGAAGTGTCGTCGTCCCGTGCCATGGTCGACGCTGGCGTCATGCCCCAGAGCCGTCAGGTGGGACAGACCGGCAAGACCGTCCGTCCTGCCCTCTACATGGCTTGCGGCATCAGCGGCGCCATCCAGCACCTGGCCGGTATGGAGGAGAGCGAGTTCATCATCGCCATCAACAAAGACAAGTTCGCTCCAATCTTCAGCGTGGCTGACCTCGGCATCGTAGGCGACCTCCACAAGATTGTCCCCATGCTCACCCAACGCCTCAAAGAAATGAAGAGCCTCTAAAAGTCGAATCATCTGATGGGAGCCGACTTCCGTCACGCTTCCACCACACTCTCTCGGGGGAGTCGCCAACGCGGCTTCCCCTTTTCTTGTGTTTATGGCAAAAAAGCACAAGAATAGAAAAAGACAAGCGACAAAACGACTTTTAAAATTTCCTTTACCCATAGTGGTTCGTTCTTTTTTTTGGGGTGAGACATGTGCGGCATGCCTGCCGCGTTGATTATTGCGAATACAAAAGTACGACATTTTGCAGACCACCAACGAACTTTTTTCCACCTTTGTCAACAGGGTTATCAACATACGACGTTTTTTTTAAAAAACGTCGCTTTTTTATGCATTTTATATTTATTTTTATATAGCAGTCATATGGCAGTCATACGTCAGTCATGTATTATACGAAACCAAGAATATGAACAATTTACAAATGAGTATGTTACGGTTTTTTGAATAATAAAAAGTTAACTGGTTAATTGGTTAATTCCATTATTTTGGCAATATATGCCCTAAAAAAATAAATTAATATATATATTATATATATTAGAAATATATATAAGGTACGCACATGCGAGGCAAAAAGTGCAAAGATTAGCAATTAACCAATTAACCAGTTAACTTTTCAGACGCGTGTCGTGAACTTTTCCCTCGAAAAAGCATACCTTTTTCAAAAAAACGTCGCTTTGCTTCTTCAAAACAACAAAACCTATGCTTTTTGCCGTTTCCGACCACTGTACGACATTGTTTTTTTGGTTGTAGAACTATGTTTTACAAACAGTTGAGCAAAAAATTTGACAAATATCACCCCGTGTCGCAAAAAAGCACTTTTTTTGCCCCAACCGTCGTGTTTTTGCATCGGTATTCGACCGACAGAGGCAAAAACGTCCGCCGACGGCGACCAAAAAACAAAATTTCGATGGTTTTAGTTTGCTCTGCTCTCGGCTTCCAAACAGTTCGCGACGTGCGTCGCGACTTTTCCTTGCCTCGGCAAAGCAATCGAGTTTGCTCTGCTCTCGGCTTCCGAAAAGTTAACTGGTTAATTGGTTAATTCCAATTCTTTCGCATTTTTACACTCGATTTTCAATGAAAATTTTGGATTGAAAACAAAATTTTACTGACTTTTTTTCGACAAAAAGTGTCGAGAAAAAGAAAAAGATGCTTATATTTGCCAAGGAATATGCTCAAGAAAAGTTGGGCTTATTGTGTTATGTAACAATAAAATAAATAATTAATATAAAATTAATAAAGAATGAAAACTACTCCGTTTACCGATTTGCACATCGCTATGGGTGCAAAGATGGCTGAATTTGCAGGCTACAACATGCCTATCCAGTACTCTTCGATTATCGAGGAACACAACAATGTCCGCAACAATGTCGGCGTCTTCGACGTGAGCCACATGGGCGAATTCCGTGCCAAGGGTCCCGTGGCCAAACAGTTCATGCAGTATGTCACCGTCAACGACGTGGAAGTGCTCACCGACGGCAAGGTGCAATACACCTGTCTGCCCAACGGCCAGGGCGGCATCGTCGACGACATGCTGGTGTACCGTGTGAAGGACGACGAGTACTTCATGGTCCCCAACGCTGCCAACATCGACAAGGACTGGGCTTGGATGAGCCAGATTGCCGACAAGATGGGCATGGAGCTGGGCAAGGACTTCGTCAACGAGAGCGAGCAATGGGCTCAGCTGGCTGTCCAGGGCCCCAACGCTCTGAAGGCTATGCAGAAACTGACCGACAAGAACGTGGTGGATATGGAATACTACACCTTCCACATCCTCACCTTCGCCGGCGTCGAGAACATCATCTTCTCCACCACCGGTTACACCGGTGCAGGCGGATGCGAGATTTACATTCCCGTGTCGGAGGCCAAGAAGGTTTGGGACGCTGTGTATGAGGCCGGCAAGGAGTTCGGCATCATGCCCGCCGGTCTGGGTTGCCGCGACACCCTGCGTTTGGAGAAAGGCTTCTGCCTCTACGGCCACGAGATGGACGACACCATCAGCCCCATCGAGGCTCCTCTGGCTTGGATTACCAAACTGAAAGCCGAGAACAACAAGTTCATCAACAAAGATCTCTTCATCGCCCAGAAGGCTGCCGGCGTGAAACGCAAAATCACCGGCTTCGAGATGGTGGACCGTGGCATCCCCCGCAACGGCTATGAGGTGTGCGACGCCGAAGGCAACAAGATTGGCGAGGTGCGCAGCGGCGCTCCCAGCCCCAGCACCGGCAAGAACATCGGCACCGCTTTGGTTGCTGCCGAGTACGCCAAGGTGGGTACCGATATCTATATCAAGAACCACAACAAGCTGCTGAAGGCTGTCACCGTCAAAATGCCATTCTACGAAGGATAAAATGAACGTCGAAGAATATATCGTTGCCAGAGTCAACGCTCTGATGCACACACAGGATGCTGCCATCGTCCTCCGTTTGGAAGGAGGCATGAGCAACTACACCTATGTCGTCTCCACTCGCGGCAAAAAATACACCTATCGTGTTCCTGGCAAGTTTGCCGAGAAGTTTGTCGACCGTGTGGAGGAATGGGACAACATACAGGAGGTGAACCGTCTGGGACTGAACAACGCCACATCGTACGTGGAAATCATCTCGGGCGAGAAACTGGCCGAGTATGTCGAAGGCACCATCCTGAGCGAGACCGACGTGGTGAGCTACAACGCCCTGTCGGTGGCTGCGCTGAAGAAGATTCACAACAGCGACATGCACTTCCGCGAATACAACGCCTTCGGTCGTCTGGCCGACTACGAACGCTACTGCCGCGAGATGGGCTTCACTCATCCCAAGGAGTACCTGACGCTGAAAGGCAAGCTGGAGGAGATGCGCGACCGTCACAGCGACGTGAAGCATGTGCCGTGCCACTGCGACTACCAACCCACCAACCTTGTCGTCAACGGCGACAAGATGTATGTGCTGGATTGGGAGTATGCCGGCATGAACGACCCCTTCTACGACATCGCCTGCTATGGCAATGCCGGCTTCGACAAGGCACTGTCGCTCTTGGAGGCATATGTGGGCCACAAACCCACCTCCGAGGAACTGCGGAGACTCTATTTCCACCGCTCGTTCCAGTGCCTGCAATGGTACAACGTGGCCATCTTCAAAGACCGTGTGGGTCTCAGCGCCGACCTCAACATGGACTTCAACAACGTGGCCGCTTTCTTCTTCGGCATGGCACAAGACCTGGCAGGAAAATACGACACTTTGTAATTAATCACAATCAATTTAATATCACAACACCATGAGCATCATCAAACCTTTCAAGGGCTTCCGCCCTCCCCAAAACATCGTCGAGAAGCTGGCTTCCCGTCCCTATGACGTCCTCAACTCCGAAGAGGCTCGCAAAGAATGCGAAGGCAATCCCTACAGCCTGCTGCACGTCACCAAGGCCGAGATCGACCTTCCCCAAGGCACCGACGAACACGATCCCCAAGTATATCTGAAAGTGGTCGAGAACTACAACAACTTCAAAGACTACGGTTGGCTGATTCAAGACCAGGATGAGAAACTCTACATCTATGCCCAGAGCATGGACCAGAAAAAATGGCAATACGGTATCGTCGCTTGCGCCGCCAGCGAGGACTATGTCAACAAAATCATCAAGAAACATGAGCTGACCCGCAAAGACAAGGAAGAGGACCGCATGAAACACGTCCGTTGGACCAACGCCAACGTGGAGCCTGTCTTCTTTGCCTACCCTGCCGTTAAACGCATCGACGAGATTGTCGCCAACATCGTCAACAACCAGAAACCCATCTATGACTTCGTTGCCAAGGAAGACAACTTCGGCCATCGCTTCTGGGTGATCGACGACAAGGCCACCATCGCCGAACTCGTCGACCTCTTCGACAAGAAAGTCCCCGCTATGTACATCGCCGACGGCCACCATCGCAGTGCCGCCGCCGCCCTCGTGGGACAGGAGAAGAAAGAACACAACCCCAACCACACCGGCAAGGAGGAATACAACTTCTTCATGACAGTCATCTTCCCCGACAACCAGCTGAACGTCATCGACTACAACCGCGTCGTGAAAGACCTCAACGGCCTCAGCACCAAGGACTTCTTC
>CAJOQB010000153.1 GCA_905236405.1 uncultured Bacteroidales bacterium | reverse complement strand
GAGAGGTGGTCGTGCTCCATCAGAAAACGCACAGCGTCGCCTCCCTTTCCGCAGCCAAAGCATTTAAAGATGCCACGGGCAGGGTTGACATTGAACGAAGGTGTCTTTTCGTCATGGAAAGGACAGCAGGCGATATAGTTTGCACCGCGTTTCCTGAGTGTAACAAAATCGCCTACAACTTCCTCAATGTGAGTTGCATCGAGAATTCGTTGTATGGTTTCCTGATTTATCATTTGGGGTGCAAAATTACACAAACAAATCGAAATATGAAATAATAATCACCCAAATGCCATATTCAACTGTTTTTTTTAACAGCACCTAAGTCCTTTAGACGATAGCGTCACTCGTCCAAAGCCAACCCACCGAGCGAGGTCTCTTTGTATAGGCTTGGCAGATCTTTTCCGGTCAGTTTCATGGTGCGAACCACCTTGTCGAAGCTGATGATGTGCCGCCCGTCGCTCATCATGGCGTAGATGTTGATGTCCAATGCACGTAGGGCGGCCATGGCATTGCGCTCGATGCATGGTATCTGTACCAATCCACAGAGAGGGTCGCAGGTAAGGCCGAGGTTATGTTCCATAGCCATCTCGGCAGCATATTCTATCTGTTTGGGGCTGCCTCCAAAAAGTTGGTTGCTGGCCACAGCGGCCATCACACAGGCGCTGCCCACCTCTCCTTGACAACCCACCTCAGCACCGCTGATGCTGGCATTGGTCTTGATGACATTGGCGAAGAGTCCTGCGGTGGCCATAGCCCGAAGAATCTCGCGGTCGCTGAAACCGTGGTTCTTCTTCAAATGATAGAGTACCGCAGGCAGCACACCGCTGGAGCCGCATGTGGGTGCGGTGACGATACGGGCGCCACAGGCGTTTTGTTCGCTGGTGGCGAGAGCATAAGCGATGACCAGTGCGCGGCTTTGCAACGAAGGCTTGAAGGCACTGGCGCGGATGTAGTACTGATGGGCTTTGGAACGTAGATGAAGACCACCGGCAATGACGCGGTCGTCCTGTAACCCCTCCTCGATGGTGTGCTGCATTTGTTGCCACATCTCCTCGAGATAAAACCAAAGTTTGCCGTCTTCGCATTGTTCTACATACTCCCAGAACGAGAGTCCTTCACGGTCAATGTACTCCATGATGTCTTTCATGGTGTTGTGTGGGTAGACCTCGCCTTCGGGGGTGATGCCCGTCGGCACCGTGCCCTCTTCGGTGGCCAGGCTTCCGCCGCCGATGCTATATACCATCCAAGCGTCTTTCACTTCGTTCTTCTCGTCCAAAGCCTCGAAAAACATTCCGTTAGGATGGAACGGTTTCACCACATCGGGTTGCCAGAGTATCTCCACCTCTTTGGGTGCCAGTCCTCGAGTGACAGCCATATCGGTATGGTGGCCGCGACCGGTGGCGGCAAGGGAACCATAGAGGGTGACGCGGTAGTGAGTCGCCTCCTTTGTACGGGCAGCGAAAAGTTCTGCCGCACGATGGGGCCCCATCGTGTGACTGCTGCTGGGGCCATAGCCTATCTTGTATATTTTCTTGATTGTTTCCATTACAATGACTATAACGCGAGGTATTCTTGAATATTGTGAGACCCGTTATAAGCATGGGAAATATTGAAGAACAATCCTGCTGAAAAAAATAAATTTTGCCGCGTCATCTATTCTTTGTATTTTTGCCGCACATAATTGTGTGCATAACTGTCATGAAATCGTGCTTGAAATATATTCTGTTATTGGCTCTATTGTTGTCGTCCACCACATTGTGGAGCCGTACGCATCGCGACTCGTTGGGTGTGGGGCCGCGGATGTTTTTCTCTGAAAACAAGGGACAATGGGAGTCTCAAGTGCTTTTCAAGTCGGACCTTCGTGTGGCTACACTCTTTCTGGAACGCGACTGTTTCACATTGTTGCTGATACATCCCGACTGTTGGTCGCAACACCCGATGCCTACCCATTTCGACCGTTATCGTACCCACGCTTACAAGGTCCATTTTGTCGGATCGGAGGTTCAAAGCGTGAAAGGTGATGACAAGGAGGACACTTACGAGAACTATTTTCTGGGAAACGACCCTAACCGTTGGTGCAGTGGTGTGGGCGTCTATGGCACTGTGATGTATGACAATCTGTGGCAGGGTGTCGATATGCGTGTCTATTCGGCACAAGGTGCTATGAAATACGATTTTATCGTCGATGCTGGTGCCGACCCGTCACAGATAGCCCTTCGCTATGAGGGGGTCGACGGGATACGAATCAAGGACGGTAACCTGAGAATCAAGACTTCGGTGATGGAAGTGGTGGAATTGGCTCCCTATGCCTATCAACTGTTGGGTGACGACACGGTGGCTGTGGAGGCTCACTATGTGTTGAAAGGGGACGAGGTGCGGATGACGTTGGGCAATTATGACCGTAGCCTTCCCTTGGTGATAGACCCTTATCTCTTTTTCTCCACCTATACAGGTTCGACTGCCGACAACTGGGGTACCACCTCGGCATATGATTCCTACAAAAACACATACACTTCGGGTTTGGTGTTCGGCAATGGCTATCCCACATCGGTGGGTTGTTACGACGGCACCTACAACGGCAATGCCGACATTGGCATCTTCAAGTTCGACACCAACGGCACCCATCGGCTCTATGCCACCTACTTGGGCGGCAGCAATGCCGACATGCCCCACTCGATGTTTGTCAACACGTTTGACGAACTGGTGATCTTTGGCACCACAGGTTCTCCCAACTTCCCTGTGACATCAGGTGCCTACGACATCACTTTCAATGGGGGCAGTTCGTTGCAGTACGAGGGATCGTCAACCATCGATTTCCCTAACGGCAGCGATATCTTCGTTTGTCGTTTCAATGCCGACGGCAGCCAGCTACAAGCCTCGACCTATGTGGGAGGCTCGGGCAACGACGGATTGAACTATGAGAAATGGTTCAACTCCTACGATGTCATCATGCTAGGCAACGACTCGCTCTATTTCAACTACGGAGACGGCGCCCGTGGCGAGTTGATGATTGACGACTTGAACAACGTCTATGTGGGGTCGACCACCCGTTCGACCGACTTCCCCACCACCAGCGGCGCCATCCAGCCCCAGACTCATGGCGGTCGTGAGGGTGTGGTGTTCAAACTGGACTACAATCTGCAGAACATGATGTGGTGTACCTATCTGGGTGGTACAGGCAACGATGCTGTCTATTCGGTCGATGTCGACACCAACTACAATGTGGTGGTATGTGGCGGTGCCACTTCGGGTGGACTTTTCCCCACCACCTCGGGCAGTTATCATCCCAATTTTAGTGGCGGTTCGGCTGACGGCTTTGTGGCCAAAATCAGTCGCAATGGCAGCACATTGATGACCAGCACCTTCTTTGGAAGTGCATCCTACGACCAGTGTTATTTTGTCCGCGTAGGCAAACAGAACGATGTGTTCCTCTTTGGGCAAACCAAAGCACCAGGCAGCACGTTGATATACAACGCCGCATACAACACTCCTAACAGTGGTCAGTTCTTGGCACGATTCAAACCCAACCTCGACACACTCAAGTGGTCGACGGTGTTCGGCACCGGTAGCGGCGAACCCAACCTCTCGCCCACGGCATTCGCTGTCGACATCTGCAACAGTGTCTACTTGGCAGGGTGGGGGAGAAAGTTCTGTGGCTATTACCTGCAAGGTGCCACCATCCCGTGGAACACTTACGGTACAGCGGGTATGCAGGTGACCACCGACGCACTGCAGAACACTACCGACGGACAGGACTTCTATCTGATGGCTTTGGACACCAGTGCCAATGCTTTGAAATATGCCTCCTTCTTTGGCGAGTTGCACTCAAGCAGTGTCTCGGGAGGACAAGACCATGTGGATGGCGGCACCAGTCGTTTCGACCGATTGGGAACGCTCTATCAGAGTGTCTGTGCCAGTTGTGGCGGCTACCAGTCTTTCCCCACCACCTCGGGTGCTTGGTCTACAAGCAACAACGCCAGCAACTGCAACAACGCCCTTTTCCGTTTCAATCTGGCCAGCGACTTCCCTGTGGCCGAGTTCGTCCCTCCTGCTGCAGGATGTGCTCCGCTGACAGTCAACTTCCATAACACAGGACGCGGCACCACCTATGAGTGGGACTTCGGTGATGGCACCGCCACCTCTTCCGATGTGAATCCCAATCATACCTACATGCAGCCAGGCAACTACACCATTCGGTTGGTGGCACAGATGCCAGGTGGATGCCGTGAGACCGACACCATTTTCCATACCCTTCGAGTGATTGGTGACACCAGCTATTGGATTGACACCGTCGACTTCTGTCCCGTCGACCAGCCGCAGATAGGACTGCGTCCACAGATGGGATGTACCTATCGATGGATTAGTGGACAAGTGAGCGACAGCACGGTGGCCAACCCCTATGTCACAGAGGAAGGCGTCTACATATTGCTTGTCTCGAACGGCAACTGTGTCGATACCATCTACCAGATGGTGCGTATCGGCACGACGGACTTCACCCTCAGTGGAGACACCTCGGGCTGCACCTCGCCCATCACCCTTCATGCCACGATGGGCTCAAGCGTGAATCAGGTGGTATGGTCGCATTCATCTTCTTTGAGCGATACCATCAACGAGGGCAATCCTATGGCAGGCAATGTCCGCATCGATTTGACGCAACCTTGTTGGATATATGTCTATATGCAAGACCAGTTAGGGTGCCGTGGGTTGGACAGCATCTATATCCATTTCTACAATATAATGGACACCTTGATGGTGGAGCCGGTATCCTGTCCCGATTACTGTGACGGAAGTGTGGTGGCTCTGCCGTCGGGTTATGCCGTTCCTCCTTATGGCTATGTCTGCGACGGGACAACGCTTCCCGACTCACTGGCCGACGGCCTTTGTCCAGGTGGTCATACATACATCTTCTCCGACGCCAACGGATGTTCTATCGAACGACAGTTCTCCGTTGCCAATGCCCCTTATCCCGACATTCAGAACCAGGTGACCCACATCCATTGTCATGAAACGGCAACAGGAGCCATCGATATCGTGATTAACGACACAGGGAGTTATACCTATTTTTGGTTGGACGACGCATCGACATCTTCATCGCGAAGTGGTCTGCAGGCAGGTGAATACATCTGCCAAATCACCAGCAGTGGCGGCTGTGTCTTTTTCGATACAGTCGTTGTGATGGAGAATGTCGATATGCATATTGATTTGTCGTTCGACAGCGTCACCTGTCCCGACTATTGCTCGGGCAGCGCCACAGCGTCGGCTTCGGGAGGCACACCGCCTTACACCTATGAGTGGAGCAGCGGTCAGCAGACGGCACAAGTCGACGACCTTTGTGCCGGCACGACCACCGTGTGGGCCACCGATGCCACAGGCTGTCGGGTTCGCGACTCGGTGAGCATCGTGGTGGTCAACTCGTTTGAAGACTTCAATGTTTGGGCCAACGACGATACCGTCTATTCCGACCAGACAACCGCTGTCCATGCTACCGTCCTGCCTGGAGCCACCTACAGTTGGCAGCCGACCTCGATGTTGCAAAGTCCCTATAGCCCCAATAGCGTCACCGAGCCGTTGCAGGAGAACACGACATTTATCTGTACCGTCGTCGACAGCAACGGCTGCGAGCATGTCGACTCTGTGACGGTGCATTGCAACGTCGTCAACTGTGGCGAGCCCAACGTTTTCATCCCGAACACCTTCACCCCCAATGGCGACGGCATGAACGACAGGCTTTGCATCACAGGCGAGGACATTGTGTCGTTCCACCTGTGCATCTTCTCTCGATGGGGCGAATTGGTGTATGAAAGTCACGACATCAATGCCTGCTGGGACGGCACCTATAAAGGCAAGCCCTGTATGGCCGGAGTGTATGCCTATCGGTGCGACATCGTCTGCGTGGCCAATCACGAAGGGTCGTTCAAGGGCGACATCACATTGATTCGATAGAGATTGATATGGCAAAATACAAAGAATACCGCGACCAGTTTGTCATTGCCCATTTGGTCGATTTGGACAATCCCGAGACGGTGACCTCCTATGCCGCCCACTTGAGCCGTATGTTGGGCAAAGGGGTGATACTGTTGCATGTGTCCGATCCTGCTTTCCACTCGCCCATGCCCGAAGAGGCCGAGGCTCGCATGCAGGATATCAAGCAACGGATGATGGAGACGGAACATCTGACCGATGTCAACTATGCCGCCCTGAAAGGCGACACCAAGAGCATCATCGACGCATTGCCGTTGCTGTTGGGTGGTGTTGTCGCGGTGGCCAAGGTGGACGAGGATGCCCCCAAGTCGTCGTTGCTCAATCCCAAGACACTGCTGCGTATATACCAGAACTGCAAGATTGCTTTCCTGACGGCACAGGAGCCGTTGCCCTATGGCAAGAGCCTGCAACGGGTGGCCCTCACCATCGACTACAAGAAAGAGAGCAAGGAGAAGATGCTGTGGAGCACCTACTTTGCCCGGTTCAACCATAGCGTTGTTCATCCATTATACTATCAATACACCGACGAAGGACTGAAATACAAATGGTATGCCAACATGAAGTTCATGAAGAAACTCTACGACGGCCTCTCCATCACCTTTGTCCCATACGTGATTGCTGGCAAAAAGAGTTTTGTCGACCTGCCGGCCCTCGACTTTGCCCATCGGCAAGGTATCGAGTTGCTGATAGCTGTCACCACCAACGAGAAAGATGTGGCAGAATGGTTTATCGGCACCCAGGAGCAGCGAACCATTGTCAACGAATACCATATCCCCGTCCTCTTTGTCAATCCTCGCGAGGATGTCTATGTCCTCTGCGATTAGCCGTCGTTTCATGCAAATATACAACACTCCCCAATACCTTGTGGCCTATGCCACCGATGCCAGCGCCTATCGCGAGATGCCACAAGGCGTTTGTTTCCCCGAGACAGTCGAAGACATTCAAGAACTGATGCGCGAGGCGGCCCGTCGTGGCACCTGTGTCATTCCCCGTGCCGGCGGTACCTCGTTGGCCGGTCAGGTGGTGGGCAACGGCATTGTGGCCGACATCAGTCGCCACTGGG